>JAILFF010000122.1 GCA_024697705.1 Ruminococcus sp. | reverse complement strand
AGCGACGCCTCTCCCGCGTTTTACGAGGACATTTACAAAATGATGGCGTGTAAGGCGGCGATAAAGGCTCACGACGACAACACGCTCGAAGAGCTGCGGCGGCTGGCGGAGCTGCCGCCCGAGATAAGCTTCTGCGCTATCTCGGTGATAAGCTCGGTCGGGTTCTGCGTGCTGACGATATCGGGCAGCCCCGTTATCGCTATCGAAGGCGCTACGTCCGCTTCCACAATGAAGCCCAGCGCCTCGAACTTTTCGATATTTGCCGCCACAGCGTCGTATTCGTCAAAGGAAAGCACCACTATTATAGGTTCCAGTAACGTCTGCGACGAGATAGCCCGCCTGCCGAAGCGCAGTTTTTCGTAGATATGCCGCTCGTGCGCCGCGTGCTTGTCGATAAGTATCATCGAATCGCCGCGCTGCACGACTATGTAGGTCTTGAATAACTCGCCTATCACCGTGAGCTTTTCCTGAGCTTCCTCATCTTTCCGAGCGAGTATCTCGGGGACTATCCTTACGGGCATCACCGTTTCGGACAGGTCGGGCTTCGGCGGCGTTATCTCCTGCGGAATCATCTCCGTTTCGGCGGAAACGCTTTCCTCCTCTGTGACCTCCTCACGGACAGCCGCGGCAGACATTTCCTCCGTAGTATCTCCTGCGAACGGCTGCGGAGGGTCTTCCGAAGGCGGCACCGCAAGCGGCGGCATATCTTCGGGGAAAGGCTCCGACGGAGGCACTGCGACAGGCGGCATATCCTCGGGGAAGGGCTGCGGCTCGGGTGCGGGCGGCGGTTCGGGGATATTCCCGCGCACGGGAGCGAAAAACTCCGCTCCGGGCGTTTTCTTCATCGTTTCGCCGAGCGATCTTAAGAAAAGATCGTCTCCGCCGCCGCTGTCCCGCGGTGCGGGCTTCGCCGTTTCAAACACCATCTGTTCGGGCGGCTGATCCTCATGCCGGACATACAGCTCGCTGTCAGAGAAATGCTTCGGACGGTCCACGCGCAGTTCAAGCGGACGGTCGTTCCTGTCGAGCGCCTGCTTAACCGCGAAATACACCGAATCGTAAATGTAGCGGTTGTCCGAAAAGCGTATCTCGGTCTTGGCGGGGTGAACGTTTACGTCGATCACCTCGGGCGAGACCGTCAGCTTCATCACGCAGCAAGGGAATTTCCCCACCATAATGATGCTCTTGTAGGCTTCTTCAAGCGCCTGCGAGCAGACCTCCGAATGAACGAATCTGTCATTGACGTAGAATATTTGCAGCTTGCGGTTGGGGCGAGAAGCGATGGGCTTGGAAACGAATCCCTCCGCCGTAAAGCCGCCCCGAGAGTAGCTCACGGGCAAAAGCGTGTTTGCCAGTTCCCGCCCGAAAACCGAGTATATCGCCGAATAGAGCTTTCCGTCGCCCGCAGTGGCGAACACGATCTTGTTGTCGCGTATCAGCTTGATGGCTATCTCGGGGCGCGACACCGCCAGCCGCGAGATAAGCTCCTGTATGCGGTTGGCTTCCGCCTGATCTTTCTTTAGGAATTTGAGCCGCGCGGGAACGTTGTAAAAAAGGTCGCGCACGATTATCGTCGTGCCGATCGGACACGCGGATTCTTCCGAGAATGTTTCCACACCGCCGCTTATACCGTAGTGCAGACCCATCTCGCTTTCTTTCCGATGGGTGAACATCTCGGTCTTCGATACCGCGCAGACCGAAGCCAGCGCCTCGCCGCGGAAGCCGAGCGTAAGTATCCTGTCAAGGTCTTCCTTTGACGAGACCTTGCTCGTGGCATGGCGCAGGAAAGCCTTTGGCACATCGTCAACATCTATACCGCAGCCGTTGTCGGTCACGCGGAGAAAAGTCCTTCCGCCGTTTTTGATCTCGACAATTATCTGCCTTGCGCCCGCGTCCATCGAGTTTTCAATAAGCTCCTTGACGATCGAAGCGGGGCGCTCTATCACCTCGCCTGCCGCGATTAGCTCATATACCGATTTGTCAAGAAGATTTATCTGCGGCATTGTGTTTTCCCCTTTTTCTAATAAGTGTTTGCAAAGCGGTTCTGCTGTCGTTGGGCGGAGACAGTTTCGACTCCCGCCCGTGAATCACCCCACCGTTGCGATTTCGGGACATTCGCGCAATTCTTTTGTGAAAATCGCTTCGCTCTTGCGCAAATTTACGGCATTGCTAAATTACAGCTTACATATATTTGTAAAGCTCTCCCACGAACTCGCGCAGCTCGGTATCGTTCATCTCGCCGATGTTTGTCTCGCGCAGCTTCTGCCTGATTATCGAATCGCCGATATTGTCAAACGACACCTGCGAATCGTCGGCAGCGGGCTTAGCCCTTACTGCTTCGCTTTCCATTTTCTTCAAAAGCTGCTTGGCGCGGGTGATGATCTTCGGCGGCAGACCCGCAAGCTTTGCGACCTCTATGCCGAAGCTGTCATCAGCTCCGCCGCGCACTATCTTTCGCAGAAAACGTATATCATCGCCCTTGCGCTTCACGGCAACCGAGCAGTTGCGCACACCTTTGAGCTGCCCTTCAAGCTCGATAAGCTCATGGTAATGCGTGGCAAAAAGTGTCTTGCAGCCCAAGCCTTTAGTACCGCTGATGTACTCGCAGACCGCCTGCGCTATGCTTATGCCGTCGAATGTCGAGGTTCCGCGCCCCACCTCGTCGAGAATGACAAGGCTCTGCTTCGTGGCGTGGCTGACGATATCCGCCACCTCGCTCATTTCGACCATGAACGTTGACTGCCCCGACGTGAGGTCGTCCGAAGCGCCTATCCTCGTGAAGATCTGGTCTACCACCGATATTTTCGCGTGGTCGGCGGGAACAAAGCAGCCTATCTGCGCCATGAGAGTTATAAGCGCCACCTGCCGCATATACGTCGATTTACCCGACATATTCGGTCCCGTGATTATCATCATGCGGTTGTCGGTAAGGTCTAAGTAGGCGTCGTTCGGCACGAACATTTCCTCCGACTGCATAAGCTCGACAACAGGGTGCCTGCCGTTTTTTATGTCGATGATGCCGTCGATGGCGATCTCGGGCTTGTTGTAATTATTTGCCACTGCGATATTCGCAAACGAGCACAGCACATCGACCGCCGCTATCGAATTAGCCGTCGCCTGAACAAGCTCCAGCTGCTGCGCCACGGCATTTCTTATCCCCGCAAAGATATCCGTTTCAAGCGTGATTATCTTTTCGTTCGCGCCGAGAATCGTGTTTTCGGCGGTCTTAAGCTCCTCCGTGATAAAGCGCTCGCAGTTCTTAAGGGTCTGCTTTTTGATATACCTGTCGGGAACAAGCGAAAGATTCGTCCGTGTTATCTCGATATAGTACCCGAAAACGCGGTTATAGCTTACTTTAAGAGTTTTTATGCCCGTATTTTCGCGCTCGCGGGCTTCGATGTCGCGGATAATGTCCTCGCCGCCCGAGATTATTCCTCGCAGCCCGTCACGCCCGGCATTGTAGCCGTCGCGGCTAACCCCACCGTCGGTGAGCTTCACGGGAGGCTCGTCAACAAGCGCGTTCTCGATAAGATTTGAAACGGAATCGAGCGTCGAGAGCCGTCGCGCAAGATTATCTATCAGCTTGCAGGGCACCTCCGAAAGCATGGATTTCAGCGCGGGCAGCTTCAAAGCCGTCAGCGAGAGCGATTTCAGGTCTCGCGGGGTGGCGGTCTGATACATTACCCTTGTCATAAGGCGCTCGATGTCGTAGATCCCCGAAAGCTGCGCCGTTATCTCGCCCAGCATTACGGGATTGTTCACGAGCGCTTCAACGGCATTCAGCCTGTCGATAATAGCGCCCGGATTGACGAGCGGCTGCTCCAGATATTTGCGGATAAGCCGCCGCCCCATAGAGGTCTTTGTCTTGTCGAGCACCCACAGCAGCGAGCCTTTTTTCTCCTTGGTGCGCAGCGTTTCGGTAAGCTCTAAGTTGCGCCGCGCCGTAAAGCCTATCGTCATGACGGGGTCGCCGCTGTCTTTGATAAGCGCAGTAAAGCGCTTTACAAGCGTCAGCTGCGTGGCGTGGATATACCCGAAAAGCCCGCAGAGCGAATAAGCCCCGACGGACATTTCGTCCACTCCGAGCTCGTTTAAAGCGCTGACGTCGAACTGCCGCAGCACCTCGTCGGCGTGCTCGGAAGGCAGGAATTTTTCCTCGTCAAGCAGCTGAACGGTAGGTTTCAGCGTCTTCCTGACGAAGGCATTTACGTCTTTTAAAGTAAGAAAGCCCTCATTGATAAGCAGCTCCGACGGCATAAAGCGTGAAAGCTCGCTTATCGAGCGGTCGGTCATATCGCTGCCCGAGAAGGTGTACAGCCGCGCCTCGCCCGTGGAAACATCGGCGAAGGACAGGGCACATTCGTCGCCCCGCGCAAAGAACGAGCAGAGATAATTGTTTGCACCCTCATCGAGAAGATCGCCGTCGGTAATGGTACCCGGAGTAAGCACCTTGACCACCTCGCGGCGGACAAGTCCCTTTGCCTGCGCGGGGTCTTCGGTCTGTTCGCAGACGGCAACAAGGAAATTGCGGTCAACTAGCTTTTTTATGTAGACCTCCGCCGCGTGGTGAGGGATACCGCACATCGGCGCACGCTGGTCGAGACCGCAGTCCTTGCCTGTCAGCACGAGCTGCAATTCGTTCGAGACCGTCACGGCGTCATCGAAGAACATCTCGTAAAAGTCGCCGATACGGTACAGCAGCACATGGTCGGGGTATTGCTTTTTGACCGCGAGCCACTGCTGCATTCCCGGCGAGAGCCTGCTTTCGTCAATATTGGGTAACAAACCTATCGTCCTCTCTAAACTTATAAATATACAAAGCCATTCGCTCGTATCACGGGCGACTGCATCAACAAGTTGATGCCATGCTCGCCCCTACATTATATGTCTGCTGTTATGCAAACAAATATCAATAACCATACCGCCGCGGACGGAATCCCTGCCGCCAAAACAAACGAATCTCGCGGACACGCCGCCCCGCGTAGGGGCTTAGCCGCAGCCGCCGCAGGTGGCGCAGCTTCCGGAGCAGGCGGGAGCCGTTTCGGAACAGGTCATCGGGTCTTCGCCGTTTGCCGCCTGCGAAAGAATGTAATCAATGCTCTTCATGAGCTTGTCAAACTTTTCCTTCTCGCGGTTGAACTCGTCCATTTCGGGCATAGCCATTATCTCGTCGTATGTCGCCCTGATGTCGGTATCGAGCGCGGTAAGTCTGTCGGCGTCCTTGTCAGCCTTCGCCATTTCGATACTGAGCTCGTGACGCATATTGTTGAACTCGCCTATCTTCTTCTGCACGGCGGGTGCCTTGTCAACCTTTTCGGCAGCCGCCATGTAGCTTTTGTAAAGCTCGTCCTGCTGTAATGCCGCGCCCAATGCTCTTGCCTGTTCGATAATTGTCATTTTCATACACTCCTTATAGTTTTCCTGTCAATATTTTAAAGCGGTCTCCCGCTGTTTTCGGCTGAATATTATTTTTTCTCTGACTGTTCTTTATAGCTAAAATACGCCTCTCCGCCGAGGTCGGGTCTTGCATCGCCGCACAAATGAAATCTGTCCGGCTGCGGGTCGAAATTCAGTTCTCCGTCATAAATGCCCGACGGGTCGATTTTTCCTATAACTGGTAAATTCGCCTTATTGCGTTCGGTATAGATATGTATGCAAACTTCTGTTCTCCAAGGAACAGCTGTACCGTCTTCCCGAATAAACTTTCTCCCGAATATCAGCGGTTTCAGCTCATGAATATCAAGCTCGTCCAAAACCGGTTCATACTTAAAAATCAACGGCGTGACGGCTATGTGGCAGAGCGGACAGGACAGCTTTCCGGCTGACAGCTCAATTCTCTGCGGGTCGTTCAATACGACTGCTATCCCATAGAAGCCCTCTTCGGGATTTGTTCTTATAACATCGCCCTTTGAAAAAAGACTGTATTTCCTCATTTTTTATCCGCTCCCATATCGGAAACAATGAACCTAAGCCCTTCCTCTCCCCTCTTGCCTGTGGGGACAAATCCGCATTTTTCAAGCACCCGCAAAGACGGCGCGTTGTCTTCCTCCGCCTCTGCCTCGACTGCGTTTGCACCCGAGCTTAACGCCCATTTCACCGCCGCCCTTACAGCCTCCGTAGCGTAGCCGCTTCCCCGATATTCGTCAAGAATACCGTAGCCTATCTCGGGCGAGCCGTCCGCAAAGCCCTTGAAGCACAGGTCTCCGATGTGCGTTCCGTCCCCAAGCTCGATAAACCACATCGCGTACCATTCCCACTTATCGGGATCATCTATGCACCCCGCCAGCATTTCCGAATACGCCTGTTTAAGCTCCTCTGCGGTCTCGGCGGAGATAATGCTTTCCATTTGCTCCCGCGATGCGGGGTATATCCGCAGGCGCTCTGTTTTTATCTCAATCATATTGCTTGCTTATAAACTTAAAATCCTCCGTGCGGTCAAGCTGCGGGATAACGCCCTTCACGCACTCGTCCAGAATGCCTGCCGCAAGGCGAAAGTAATCGCCCTCAAACTCCCGCGGGATACACGAAAGGATCAGCGCCATGCGGTCGTTGTCGCCCTTTATCATATTATCGTCGGCGTGGGAATACTCGCCGCTTTGGTCGATATGTTCGTTTATCCCATAGCCATATTTATCCACATAGTCCGCGCCATATTCTTTGGCGTACTCGTCCCGAACCTTCTGCACGTCCGCTTCGGTCGCGTAAATAACGTGATAATCAAAGCCCTCGCCGTCCCAGAAATACTCGGCAAAAAGCCGCCTTGCCTTCTCGGTCTTGCGGGTAAGCTCCGCGCAGATATCTTTGCCTATTTTCCCCGCGAGACTTCTCACCATTCTATCGGCGGTCTGCGGGTCGTCGATGCGGATATACAGCAGCCGACGTGCGTTCTCCCCCGAAATGCCGATGTTTTTAAGCACACCGTTTTCATCGTAGACCGCCGTCATCGCCGCAAAGCTCTTTTCATCAACATGATAGATGCGGAAATCGTCGTACTTCTTATCGTTATCGGCAGCCCTGCCGACGATCTCGCAGTAGTCAAGATAAGTCACCTTCATGCTGTCCGCGCCGCCAAAAAGCGCCGTGACCGCGTATTCGCCGGGCGCGTGCTTATAAGGCACGCGATAGACAAGCCCTTCGTCATTCCAAGGCATATTTTTTCCTCCGTTAAGTCAGTCGTACATCTCGCTGATGAATTTAAAATCGTCGGTGCGGTCGAG
Source organism: Ruminococcus sp. (assembly GCA_024697705.1). GTDB lineage: Bacteria > Bacillota > Clostridia > Oscillospirales > Ruminococcaceae > YE71. The sequence continues at coordinate 23,319 of JAILFF010000122.1, read as the reverse complement.
CTGCGGGATAATGGCTTTCATGCAGCCGTCAAGCGTTTCTATCGCCAGTTCAAAGCACTCCTCCCACCAGTCATCAGGAACGCAGGAGAGCATCATCACTATGCGGTCGCAGCCGTCATCGTCCATATCCATATTTTCGTCCGCGTGGGAATACTCGCCGCTGTTGTCGATATAGTCGATTATATCACCGATATGGTCGGGGTATTTTTTTATGAACCCGGCAAAATCGTCCCACACCACCTGCACCTCCTGTTCGGAGGCATATATAACGTGATAGTCAAAATTATCGCTGTCAACATAATATTCGGCAAACAGCCGCCGCGCCCTGCCCTTTTCCTTACGGCGCAAAACCTTTTCGGCTAAATTTCTGCCCATTTTGCCCGCGCAGCAGCGGATAATGTTCTTAGCGTATTCAAGACTTTCCATGCGGATATAGAGAAAACGCCGCTTATCCCACTCGGTTATGCCGATGTTTCTAAGCTCGCCGTCAGCGCCGTATACCGCCGTCAGTCTGTCATAATTGCTGTAATAAATGCCATATATGGCGAAATAATCATAAGCCCGTTCGCCCGTCGGTCGGCTGACGTACTTTTCCTTCGGGCAAAAGGTCAGTCTGATGCCGCAGCCCGACGGCAAAAGCGCCCTGTCGCGGTTGAGCTTGCAGATACCGTACTCGCCGGGCTTGAATTTCATCGGCACATACAGGTCTATCTTTTCATTTTTTTCGGACAATGGTTTTTCCTCCGTTCAGATAAGTTCACCCTTAACAGCCCAGTTCATAGCGTCCGTTATTTTCACATCGGCGAACTGCCCGATAAGGCTCTCATCGCCCGAAAGATTGACGATTATGTTCTCGTCGTTCTTGCCGGTCAGAGTGCCAGGCTCCTTTCCCTTGCCGTCGATAAGCACGCGGCAGGTGCGCCCGATGAAGCGCTTCATCCACTCGCTCTGCACCTCGCGGTTTTCGAGCAGCAGCTCCCGCAGCCACAAGCCCTTCTGCTTGTCGCTTATGTCGTCGGGAAGCTCAGCCGCCTTCGTTCCGCTGCGGCGGGAGTAGACGAACGAATATATATTATCGAATTTTACCTTTTTTACAAATTCTTTAGTGTCGCAGAATTCCTCATACGTCTCCCCGGGAAAGCCCACGATGATATCCGTCGAGAACGAAAAATCGGGGCGCTTGTCCCTCGCGTAGTCGATTATCTTAAGGAAATCCGCCGTCGTGTATCGCCTGTTCATCGCCGCAAGAACACGGTCGTTGCCCGATTGCAGCGCGATGTGAAGGTGCTTGCAGACCTTTTCGCAGCCTAAGATCGTGTCGATAAGCTCTGTTGTCGCGTCCTTCGGGTGGCTCGACATGAAGCGTATGCGAAAATCGCCCTCGACCGCGTTCAGCCGCCTTAACAGCGCGGGAAATCCGTAGCTGTACGAATTGACGTTCTGCCCGAGCAAAAATATCTCTTTGTAGCCCTCCGCGACAAGCTGCCTTACCTCTGCTTCGACGGCTTCGGGAGTGCGGCTGCGCTCTCTGCCGCGGACATAAGGCACGATGCAGTAGGTGCAGAAATTATTGCAGCCGTACATTATCGGGATATACGCCGAAAAAGCGCTTTTGCGGTACTGCACGAAATCCTCGTCGATGTCGGCGTACTTTTCCTCGATGTTCATTATTCTGCGGCGGCTCTTGATAAGCTCGGCAAGCATGGCGTAAAGCTCGTCGCCGACAAAAGTGCCGAACACAAGATCGACCTGTCCATAGGTATTCATGAGCTTTTCGGCAGCGTGCTTTTCCTGAGCCATGCACCCGCACACACAGATCAACACGTCGGGGTGCTTCTCGCGGAAGGCTTTAAGGCTGCCTATAACGCTGAAAACCTTATCTTCGGCGTTTTCGCGCACTGCACAGGTGTTGAAAATGAGCAGACGGGCGTCCTCGTAATTATCGGTAGGCTCGAAACCCGCCCGCATAAGAGCGCCCGTAAGCTTTTCGCCGTCGCTGACGTTCTGCTGACAGCCGAAGGAATGAACGAACGAGCGCGGAGCCTCGCCGGTCTTATTCAGTATTTCCGCCGTCCAGCCTTTAAGAAATTCAAGACCGCCGCGTTTATTTTCATCACCGCCGTAAAGCCCCGGCATAACGATCGCTCCCCTCTTCCGATAAAAAGACGCAAATCCACATTCTATATTATTATACTACAAATCGCCCGCTTTGTCAACCGCTTATATCTTTTTAGCAAAATGTGAAAAGATGCGCAAAAAAAGCCCTTCCGCAACACAAAAAAGAGACCCCTTATTCAAGGGAGTCTCTTTCGCATCACATTATTCACTGTAAATTCAGATACTGTCAGCCCCAGTATTCGCTCCAGATGCTGAAATATCCGCCCCACGGTATGGGATAAACATAAGCCACCTTGCTGCCCGTGGGCTTGTAGGAGGTGTTCTGCCAATAGAAGATATTGCGGTTGTGCTTGATGCTTCCGACAGTCAGCTTGCCGTAAAGCGAACCGTAAACCGCGTTCATTACCTTATTGGTAACGTTACTGTATGTAGCGCCGTCATTTGCAAGACCCGCGTCGGACATGAAGCCGCCGCTCTGATAGATCATGCTCTGAACGGAGTTGTAATTTCTGTAATAAGGCGCCCAAAGCGAATCGTTAAGATACTTCGCCGCCTCGTATCTGTTGATAACGCAGTCGGCAACGTGAACGATAGGCTCGTCCCAGCACGAGTCGGGGGACTGACCTACCTCATGATAAACGATGCGGCACATAGCCTTCCAGCCTTCGGCATCGAAATCTATCCTTGAAGTGCTCAAAGTCTGCACATTTGAAAATGCGCCGTAGTTATTGCCGTTCACGGCTCTTATCTTGAACTGATAAGAGGTATTTCTCGAAAGACCGTTGATAAGAAGTGACGTGCATGAAGCGGGGATCGGTTTGAACTTCTTCCATTCCGTATACTTTCCGCCTTTGATGCAAACCTGATAATTCTTGGCGCCCGTAACCTTGTTCCATCTTATCCTAAGCTTGCTGGTCTGAGAACCGAGCGGGTGAGTGGCGTTTGAAACCAAAGCCTCGCTTTTGAGAGAAGCCTTCGGGAGAGTTACCACGGGCTGCGTCTTAGTACCTGAAGCAACAGTGTTTTCAAGCACAGCAGGCGTTGAGGGATTTGATACCGAGTTTCCGTAGATCCCGTAATTGAATTGCGCGGCGGATACTCCGAACGAGCTTCCTGTCATTATTACAGCGGCAGCAGCGCAGGACGCGACTGCTTTTTTAACATTCCTTAACAGCTTAGAGTCCAATTTATTTTTCCTCCGTTCATCAAAGAGCTTTTCCTCCGAAGCGGCGCACAGCCTTTCTCCGAAGCAGCTGTAACCGTCTCTTAACACACGGTATCAAGAGAGTAACAAATAAGTTACAATTTACATTGTTATTCTATCATGATAAACGGCATTTGTCAAGCTTTCTGATACATATTTAGAATTATTTAATACATTCACAAGTAAGACTGTCCGTTTTTGTGTACTTTGCCAAAGCTTTTTTAACAATCTGTTAACTTGGTTCTGACATTTGATATACATAAATATATTGGAGCATGACCCGCAAAACTGCGGGAGCTCATCGCAAATTTAACCCGCAGAGAAATTCTGTCCGATTATTCGTACAGATATCCGCGTTCTCTGCGGCGGTCAGGAGGCTTACAAAATGAATGTTTTTTATCCCGAAGGAAGACTTATCATGTCCGATGAAAACACGGCGGCGATAAGCTCGCCCGAGCTTATGAAGCAGGCAAGTGTACATAAAACCGTACTCGAAGCAAGAGCCGTCGTCTGCACGCCCGCGCACGATCTTGTGCTCGACATACCCTTCGCGAAAGCGGTGATACCCCGCACGGAGGGCGCTCTCGGCATCGCAGAAGGCACGGCGCGGGACATCTCCATGCTTTCGAGGGTAGGCAAGCCCGTAGCGTTCACGGTGATGTCAGCGGACGACAGCGGAGAAACGCCTGTCTACACGCTTTCCCGCGCCGACGCACAGCGGCGCTGCATGGAGGAGTACATCTCGCAGCTGCGGTGCGGAGACATTATCCCCGCGACGGTCACGCACCTCGAACCATTCGGCGCGTTTGTGGACATCGGCTGCGGCATTTCCTCGCTGATACCGATAGACTCGATCTCGGTGTCGCGAATCTCCCACCCGAACGACCGCTTCTACAACGGTCAGCAGATATTCGCGGCGGTAAAGAGCCGAACAAACGGCAGGATATGCCTTTCGCACAAGGAGCTTTTGGGCACTTGGGAGGAGAACGCCGCCCGCTTCGAGGTCGGTTCGACGGTCAGGGGGATAGTGCGCTCGGTCGAGAGCTACGGCATATTCATCGAGCTTGCGCCGAATCTTGCGGGGCTTTCCGAGCCGCGTGAGGGGCTTGTGCCGGGAATGAACGTCAGCGTGAACATCAAGGCGGTAAAGCCCGAAAAAATGAAGGTCAAGCTGACTGTCGTGGATATCCTCGAACCGTCGCTGCCGTCGCCGCCGTATATGTACTATATCAATTCGGGGCATATCGAACGCTGGCAATACTCTCCCGATGGCAGCAGCAAGAGCATTTTCACCGACTTCACGGAGAATAACGACATATAATGCGAAAACCGGGGAACAACTGCACGTTCCCCGGCTTTTTATCTTTCAAAAAAATTACAGTCTGCCGTCTGCCGATCTATTCGTATCTCAGCGCGTCGATAGGATTCAGCCTTGCCGCCTTCACCGACGGAATGAATCCGAAAATGATACCTACCGCCATCGAGAACACCACCGAAATGACGATCGCGGGCGTGGATATCGCTACGGGCACCTCAGCCATTTTCGAGACGATCTGCGCCAAGCCGATGCCCGCTCCAACGCCGATTATCCCTCCGATGCTCGTCAGCACCGAGGCTTCCGTAAGGAACTGGAACAGTATCCTTCCGCGACGCGCTCCGAGCGCCTTTTTGAGACCTATCTCCCGCGTGCGCTCCGTTACCGATACGAGCATGATGTTCATAACGCCGATACCGCCGACAAGCAGCGAGATCGAGGCTATCCATATCAGCATCTTGTTCGTCGAGGAACTAAGGTTCTGCATCTGCTGCGCCTGCTTCAACAGGTCTTCGCTTTTGTACGAAATATTGGACTTATCGCCCACCGTGAGATATTCGTTCATCACATCGGCGGCGCTCTTTCCGACGATAGTCATGCTGTCGGTGTTTATCGCCCTTGCTATCACGTTCTGCGGCTCGTCGTAGCGGAAGATGATAGGCCACGCCTCGCTCGGGATAAATATCTTGTTGCCGTTGTCGCGGGAATACATCAGCATATAGTAGTCGTCCATCGAGTTTATAACGGGCTCAAAGTCGCTTGTTTCGGCGGCAACGCCTATTATCATGAACGGCTCCTGTTCGATGTCTATCATTTTGCCGACAGGGTCTTCCGAACCGAACAGCGAATTAACCACCGTTTCGTCAATGATGCAGACTTTCGAGAAGCCCTTGTAATCCTCGGGAGAAAAGCCCTTTCCGCGGCTGATCTGATACCCCGCCGTAGCAAAGTAGGTCTCGTCGATGCCGTATACGGAAGGTGCGTCGATTATCGTGTCGTTGTAGAAAATGTTGTCCACGTAGGTATGCAGCCGAAACGCCGAGCATACCTCTACTTCGGGTATATCACTGATGCGCTGCATTTCCTCCTTCGAGATGACGGGAACACCGTCGGGAACGCCTGTCCAGTTGTAATCAATGTCCATATCGCCCTGCTGGAGCTTTATCTTCACGGTGTTGTTTCCCGAGCCGATAAGATTGTTCTTTATCTGCTCGTTCGTGCCCTTTATCGTCGAAACTATCGCGATAATCGCCGCGATACCGATGATTATACCGAGCATCGTCAGCAGAGAGCGTATCTTGTGCGAAAAAATACCCTGAAACGAAAGTCTTATATTCTCAAACATATCCGGTATTCAGTGCCCCCTTACCATACTACTTCATCGGTCTCGCGGGTCTTTACGCCTTCCTTTACGTCCTTGCCGTAGGGGAAGCATATCATGTCGTCAAGGGTAAGACCTCCCAACACCTCGATGACCGAGCCGTAATACATCTTGCCCGTCTTGACATACCGCTTTTTCAGCAGACCGTCCGCGTCGGCGACCATAACATAATACGAAGCGCCGTCCTTTCGCAGATAGCTCACGGGGATATTCAGCGCGTTTCGGTTCTCACGGTTCTCCTCGCCGGGTATCTTTATCGTCACATAATGATCAATCGCCAGCATGGGGCAGTCCCGAACGTCGGCGGTAACGATATAAGTGCTGCTGTTGGGATTATCGTCGCCGTAGCTGCGGTAGGATACGGGGTCGTCCTTTCTTCCCGTGACTACCGCCGTGAATTCCGCGCCCGAATTGTAATCGACACCCGAAACGACCGTTCCCTTGGGGAATTTGAAAAGACTCAGCTCGGGAACGTTGATATCAAGGCTGACCGTCGCCTTGCCCTGTATCGTGATATACGGGTGATCCTCCTCGAAATCCTCCCACTCGCCGTCGTCGAAGCTTTCCTCAATGCCGCCGGAGTCCTCGAAAGCCATGTCTTCTTCAAATTCATAATCGCCCGAAGCCACTCCGTAGGTCGTGGTCTCCTCGTCAACGCGGGTGACAACTCCGTCGATCTGCGCCGTCACCACGCCGTCTTCCTTCTGCTTAAGACCCGCTTTGTAGGAAAGCTCCGCCCTGCGGTATTCGAGCTGCTTTTCCTTAAGCGCTATCTGCGCCTCCTTGACCATCTCGACAAGCTCCGCTCGGGTATAAACGTAGTTCTCGTCCTCGGGCTCGTCCTTTTTGTCCTTGTCGGTCTTGTTGTCGGTCTTGGAATCGCTGTCAAATTCGTCAGCGGAGTCCGTACCCGAATCGACGATATCAATTTCGCTGTCGCCGAGTTCGCCGTCATCAACGTCATCGGTAAGGTCTATCTCCTTATGTCCGTCACCGCGAAGGTCTGTCTCGGAATCATCGTCGGGGAACACATCGTCGGGCAGCACATCGTCGGGCAGCTCGGTCTCTTTCGTTGTAGCCGTAGGAGTGACGGTGATATCGGGAAGATCGCCGTCGAAGTCGTCGTCTCCGTCGAAGCCGCCTATATCGATCTCGTCGCCCCCGAGATCATCATCGTCACCGCCGAGATCGTCATAATTGCCGTTATCATCATACACGCCGTAATCGTCGTAGCCGCCGTAATCGGGCTCTTCGGGCTCCACATAAACGTAGAATACGCCCTGCCTGAGCTCATACGCGCCGTTGTAGGCATACGAGCCGTGATTTGAGATAACACCGTTGTCGGCACGCCAGTCAACAGCCGCAAGCTGCGGATTCGTCGCGGGGTCGATATCCCAAAGATACTGTTTCCGCTTGTGCTCACTGTCGTAAACATAAAGGATAACGTGCTGTCTGCTGTCGATGATCTGTTGCATGAAATCGGCGGTGACAAGCGTCGAAGAAGAGCAGCGGAACAATATCGAGCCGTCAAGCTCGTAGCCGTCGGGATTCTCGATGGTGGTAAGCGTGCTTCTTACCGAGACCGCCGCAGGCTCGGGCTTTTTTGTTGTCGTCCTGCGCGTGGTGGTCGTGGTCGTAGTGGTGGTCTTCACGGTAGTGGACGAAGTAGCGGGCTTGAACATCTTTGTGGTAGTAGTGGTAATTCTGACGGGAGCGATGGTATACTTTGTGGTGGTGTTCTCCCTGCCCGTCGTCGTTTTCGGAGAAGAGGTCGTATCCGCCGCCGAGCTTGTGTCGGGCTTGGGAGCGTTCTCCTTCGGCTGAAGAGCCTGCAAGCGCTTGAGTTCCTTTTCCTGCTCCTTGATCTCCTGATCTATCACTGCTATCTGATTTTTGTTCTTTTCGTTTTCAAGCTCCACAACGGTCATATCGTATACGAGCAGGATATCGCCCTTTTTCACCTTGTCGCCGGGCTTTACGCAGACCTGCTTCACAAGATTCTGCGTGCTGAGCTCCACGTTCTGTATGCTGCCCGAGGTAACGTAAGCGTCGGTGGTCTTTTCCTCGCTGAAATAATCCTGATTCACAAGACTCACCGATACGACGTCCACTATGCGCTTTTCGTCCTTATTCTTCTGGAATCGGAGGTACCCGTAATAGCTGCCTCCCGCGATGATTGCAAGGCACAGCATCGTGATTATAAATTTCTTCACCTGTTGCCCCTCTCCTCTCCGCTGAACAATTCGCCGTCGCGGATATATACGACTCTCTTGGCGCACTCGGCGATCTCGGGCGCGTGGGTTATCATCACTACCGTTACGCCCTCGTCGTTCAACTCCTTGAAAAGCTGCATTACCTGCTCGCCCGACTTTGTATCGAGAGCGCCCGTAGGCTCGTCGGCAAGCAGCAGACGCGGGTGATTCACGATAGCCCGCGCAATTGCCACTCTCTGCTTCTGACCGCCCGAAAGCTGCGTGGGCTTATGGTACATTCTGTCCTCAAGACCCACTCTCGCAAGAGCCTCCTTTGCGCGGCGGCGGCGCTCGCTCTTGCGTACTCCCGCGTAAAGCAGCGGAAGCTCGACGTTTTCAAGCGCCGACTGTCTCGGCAGGAGATTGAAATTCTGGAAAACGAAGCCTATCTTCTCGTTTCTGATTATCGAAAGCTGTCTGTCGCGGCATTTGGCGATATCCACGCCGTCGAAGATAAACTCGCCCGCCGTCTGCTTGTCAAGGCAGCCGACTATATTCATCATAGTGGATTTTCCCGAACCCGAGGGTCCCATAATAGCCACATACTCGCCGTTCAAGACCTGAAAATTCACCTTTTTCAGAACGGGAACGGGCATTTTATCAATAAAATAGGATTTATCCACATTACTAAGCTGCAAAATAATATCCGGCATTAATTCACCCTCCCCGACTTATTCAATGACTGCTTCGTCATCATCAAAGGCGTCTTCGTCCGCGTCGAACGCAAATTCGCCGTCGTCATCGAACTCGGCGTCCTCGTCATCAATAGTGAAGCCCTGAGCGTCAAAGTCGTCATTGCCGCCTTCGGGAGTGAGCATTTCGCCGCCTGCTTCGTTGTCCGCGCCTTCCGTATCGGGAACGGTCGCCTCCTGCGCGTTGTCGGTAGTCTTAAGACCCGGCTCGAACTGCTCGGAGGGGTAAGCTATCCTGTCGCTCTTGGTAAGACCCGCTATCACCTGACAGTCGGCGTTATCGGGGTCGGTCTCGCCGATGGTCACCTCGCGCTTTTCTATCCTGCCGCTGCCGTTGTCAGCCCATACGTAGGTCTTGCCGTCCTCATAGATAAAGAAGTCGGTGTAAAGCCAGATGCCCTCCTTTATCTTCATATCGTCCATGCCGCCCATATCGGGCTCGATTATTATATGCTGACCCAGCATAAGCCCCTCGAAGGACTCGGGGTCCACATAGAAATTGTATTTCGAGGACGAGCCGCTCATTTCCTCGCCGTTGCCGATATTGAATTCTCCGCTGTCGGAGCCGCTCACAGGCTTTGTTTCTATGTTTGTCACGGTACCGTGCCACACTTTTTCATCTATGCGCGAGCGGATAAGCACGGGCATACCCGTCTGCACCTGCGAGATCATCTGCTCGTTCACCGTCGCCTTTATGGTATAATCGTCGCCGCGGGATATCTTTACTATCGCGCTGACGTCGCTGTTTTCAAGATCGCTGATATCGGCTACTTCTTTTACAACGCCGTCGAGAGTGGACTTGACCTTATTGTTTTTGAGAGCCTTCTTCATTTTCTCTATCTTGGCTTCCATCTGCTTGATGTCGTATTCGGCTCTTGCTATCTCGCTCTGCTTGGAAAGGATAGTCGTTGTAAGAGAAGTCTGTCTGTCGGCGCTTGCGGTAGTCTTTTCCTTTTGCAGCTCCGCAAGCTGTAGCTTGGAGGTCTCAAGTTCGTTTACCGCCTTTTCGTACTCTATCTGCTGGTCGTCGATATCGAGCTGCGCCTGTTCCTGATCATATACAAATAGAACGTCGCCCTTCTTTACCTGATCGCCGACCTTGACCTTTACCGCCTTTATCTTTTTTGTGGTATCGTATTTAAAGTCTTCGGTCTTCTGCGTTTCGACCACGCCCGAAAAAAGGCTGCCCGTGAGCGATTTTCCCGCGACGGTGTTGAGCTCCTGCACGCGCTGGACATACACCACTCCCGAGGAAAGCGTAACGCCCTTCGATTTCAGGAATTTATATCCTCCGAAGCACGCCGCCGCTCCGACAACGATAACGGTAACGGTCACCGCTATACTTTTTCCTACTGACATTTTGTATCCTCCTTTGTAAAATCAGGCGTAAATGTATCTCTCGCCCGAGATCCTTTTGACACATTTAATTATAACACTAAAATCGGAATTGTCAATAAACAAAAATTATTTTAAGGAATTTGCAAGATTTGCCTTCCGCAAAACCGAAAAAATGCGGTAATAATGCACTAAACGGGCATTTTTCACATCACAGGACTGTCACGCCCGTATCTTTTTGTTTTCAAATATCGGTTTTTTGCCGAAATTCCGCGAAAGCACTTGAAATTTGGACGGGTATGTGATATAATAAATCTTATGGTATGTTTTTGAAGAAAGGAGAGGTGTGCTTTGCGAGAGTGCGAAAGGCGGCTGATGTGGTACGACAGCCCCGCCGACGACTGGAATATGGCGCTGCCCGTCGGCAACGGCAGGATAGGCGGAATGGTATTCGGCAAGACCGTGTGCGAGTGTATCATGCTGAACGAAGACTCGGTATGGTCGGGCGGCTTGCGCAGAAGGAACAACAGCTCGGCAAAGCCCAATCTCGAAAAAGTGCGCAAGCTTCTGTTTGAAGAACGCATAGCCGAAGCGGAGGAAATCGTCTTCGACGCCTTCTGCGGAGTTCCCGAAAGCCAGCGGCACTATATGCCTTTGGGCGAACTGACTATCGAGCATACCGATCTTGATGAAAAGAATGTCGTATACGGGCGGCGTTCGCTCGATATCGGCGAGGCTGTCTGCCTGACGGAGTTTTCCTGCGGCGAAAAGAATTTCTCCCGAGAGGTGTTCTGCTCGGAGCCCGACGGAGTTATGGTCACGCATATCACCTGTTCCGACAAGAAGGGCTTGAACCTGCACGTTTCGATAGGCGGCAGAGACGATTACTTCGACAACAATTCCCCCGTCAGCGAGGACTGTATCCTCTATCACGGCGGCTCGGGCTCGGAGGACGGGATAAATTTTGCGGCTTATATAAAGGTCATCGGCGACGGAGAAGTCTCGGCGCTGGGGCAGTTTATCTGCTGCAAGGACTGCGGCGAGGTGACGGTCATTCTCGGCGCGGCGACAAGCTTCCGCCATACCGATTACAAAGAAAAGGCGTTTGCCGACGCGATAAAGGCGGCGGCTTTGGGCTACGGCAGACTGCGCGAACGACATATCGCCGACTATAAAAAGCTTTTCGGGCGCTCGGAGCTTATTCTTTCGGACGAGGACAAAAGCGATATCCCCACCGACAGGCGGCTTGCGGGCTTCCGAAACGGCGGCGGCATTAACGACAACGGGCTTGTCGCGCTCTACTGGGACTACGCTAAATATCTGCTCATCTCTTCGAGCCGCGAGGGTACTCTTCCCGCGAATTTGCAGGGGATATGGAACAAGGAAATGTTCCCCCCGTGGGGCTCGAAATTCACCATAAATATCAACACCGAAATGAACTACTGGAGCGCCGAAAGCTCAGGTCTTCCCGAGCTTTGCGAGCCGCTTTTCACGCACATCGAGCGTATGCGCCCGAACGGACGGGTAACGGCGCGTGAGATGTACGGCTGTCGGGGCTTCACGGCTCACCACAACACCGATATATGGGGCGACACCGCTCCTCAGGACAAGTGGAAGCCAGCCACACAGTGGTGCATGGGTGCGGCATGGCTTTGTCTGCATTTGTGGGAGCATTACAAATACACGCTCGACCGCGATTTTCTTGCGGCGAAATTCGATACGCTCAAAGAAGCGGCTTTGTTCTTCGAGGACTTTCTTATCGAGGACAAGAACGGACGGCTCGTCACCTGCCCTTCTGTCTCGCCCGAGAACACCTACATCACAAAGGGCGGCGAAAGCGGCACGCTCTGCACAGCGCCCTCGATGGACAGTCAGATGATCTGCGAGCTGTTCACGGCGGTCATAGAAGCGTCCGAAATTCTGGACACCGACAAGGAACACGCCGACAAGCTCCGCGAGATGAGGAGCCGTCTGCCCGAGCCGACTGTCGGAAAATACGGGCAGATAATGGAATGGGCTGAGGACTACGACGAAGCCGAGCCGGGGCACAGGCACATATCGCAGCTGTTCGCGCTCTACCCCGCCGACAGGATAAGCGTTCGGAGGACTCCCCTGCTTGCAAAGGCGGCGGAGGCGACGCTCGAAAGGCGGCTGTCGCACGGCGGCGGACATACGGGCTGGTCGAGGGCGTGGATCATAAACTTCCGTGCAAGGCTTTTCGACGGCAGGGGCGTTGAGGAAAACGTGCGGGCGCTGCTTTCAAACTCGACGAGCGGCAATCTTTTCGATATGCACCCGCCCTTTCAGATCGACGGCAACTTCGGCGGAGCGGCAGGCATCACCGAAGCGCTCATGCAAAGCCAAAACGGCGAGCTGATCTTTCTGCCGGCACTTCCACCCGCATGGAAAAGCGGCAGCTTCAAAGGGCTTCGCGCAAGAGGGGCGCTTGTCTGCTCCTGCGAATGGGACGAATACGGCTTCAAGGCAGGCGTGACGGCGCTTAAAGATACCGAACTGCGGCTCGTGAAGAACACCGCCCGCATGATCGTTTCCGCCGAAGGGAAGACTCCCGAATGGCACGGCGACGTCTGCGTTATCGGCTTAAAGGCGGGAGAAACGGTGAACATCGACGCGCTAAAATACAGTTAACAGTGAATAGTTAATAGTGAATAGTTAAGGAGCGCCTACGGCGCATATTATGCGGACGCCTGCAAGAACGCAGTTCGTGCAAACTATTCACTGTTCACTCTTCACTATAAATCATTGTTCTCTATATAAAAGGAAAGGAAATGTTAAGGATCATGAAAGGAAAACGACTTGCGGCGGGAGCGGCGGCGCTTATTATGGCTGTGACCTCGCTCGGCTCCTGCGGCTCGCATATCAAGAACAACGAAAAGGTGAGCGAAACCTCGTCCGACTCGGATAAGGACGTTTCGGCTGTTACCGAGCTTGGTTCCGGAAACGGCACAAGTTCCGGCACTGACGGCAGCGCGGGCGGCGACGCGGCTATCGTAGACGTTTCGGGCGGCTACTACAACGATACAAACTATAATGAAATAAATGTTCCGTATATCGAATACAACAAGACCTATCAGGCGGAATCGGGCAGCTTCTTCGTAAATACCGCAAGTATCCAGAAGGACAGAGCCTCGTTCAAGGGCGACGGCTACGTCAGCGGCGCGGCTGCCGACAACTGGAGCCTTTCGTTTGACCTGCCCGAGTCGCAGTTCTATAATATCACCGTGATGACCGCCTCCGACAGAGCGCTCAACAGCACGCTTTCGGTAAACGGCAGAGATGTGTGGATATTCCGCACCGAAGGCACGGGAAGCTTCGCCGAGAAAACGCTCACCAATATCTGGCTCGAAGCCGGCATCAACGAGATACGCATGAGCTCCACGGACAACGCCGTCGATCTCGATTATATAAGGATAGAGGCTAACAAGGAGATCAGCATGATGACCACCGATCTCTCGAAGTCCACTCTTTCCAACGCCAACGCCACCTGGCGTGCCGAAGCGGTATATCAGACGCTCTGCTCGAATTTCGGCAGGCAGATAATCACCGCGCAGCACGACACTCCGGGCAAGAGCGACGAGACGAACGCCATTCAGAAGGTAACGCACAAATACCCCGCCATTAGAATTTCCGATATCGGCGGCTACACCAAGCGCAACCCGAAGGACATCACGCAGGCGTTCAATTACAGCGAGAAAGGCGGCCTTATCGCCTACGACTGGTACTGGATCAATCCCGCGGGCAAGAAGAAGAGCACCGACTACGAGATAACGAGCGTTGATTTCGACGTGCGCAAGGCTATCCCCAAGACGATAGAAACGCAGATCACCGAGACCCCCGAATACAACGAGGAAGACCTCGAATACGATGAGTGGGGCAATCCGATCTATCCCGACCCCGTTACCAAGACGGTGCGTCAGCTCGAATATCCCATCGACCAGATGGCTGACTGGACTCCCGGCGATATAGAATATCTGTATCAGAACGGCAATATCACCCGCGAGTGCTACCTTATATTAAAGGACATCGACACGATCTCGAAAAAGCTCACGCAGCTTTCCGACAAGAATATCCCCGTTATCTGGAGACCGCTCCCCGTGGCGAGCAACGGTCTGTACTGGTGGGGTCTCGACAAGGAAGCCTACAAGTGGCTGTGGCAGCTGATGTACAAGCGTATGACGCGGTATCACGGACTGAACAACCTCATCTGGGTATGGAGCGCACAGAACGCCGACTGGTATGTGGGCGACGAATTCTGCGACATTCTGTCAGTCGATGTTTACACCGAAGGCAGCCGCGACGCTCAGATAAACACCATGCTGTTCTTACGCAATATTTGCAGCACAAAGCCCCTTGCGATAAGCGAGTGCGGCAATCTGCCCGCGATGGAGAGCGTGCTCCGCGAAAAGGCGGTATGGTCGTATACCGGTCTTTACACCGAGCCTTATCTCGGCAAGGAGCTTTGCAACGACGAGGTGTTCGAGATAAAGAGCGCCGCTCAGGAACGTATCACGGATTACTATAACAACAATTATACCCTGACTCTCGACGAGCTGCCGAGTATCCCCGACGTCGCCAAGGCGATAAGAGACGCCGCCAAGAAGGACGGCAGAGCCAAGACCAAGTCGAAGGAGAAGGGCTCCGACCGCGAGATGTGGGAGGACGGCTATTACTCCGAAGAAGATTACAACTACTATGACGACGGCAGCGGCGACGAAGGCGACAGCGGCGACGAAGGCGACAGCGGCGACGATTACAGCGGCGAGGACGAGACCGAAGAGCTCGTTTCGCAGGAGGAAGAGGACGACGGCTACTGGAGCGACATCTACTACTGATGACGGCGGCTTATACGGGTCTGCCGCTTGCCGACGGGTACACGGTGCCGCCCAACACCGATTCGCCGTTCCTGCTCGGTCTGGCGATAGCGGCGGCGGTGATCGTTTCAGTGCTGCTCGAAGCAAGGGCGAGGAAAAAGCGCGGCGAGGCTCCCCCATCGGAGAAAGAGGACGGGCAGGAGAGCGCGGACGGCAATAAAAGCAATAAAAAAGACGATATTCCGCAGGATAGTGATTAAATTTTCGATATCAAGATTATATTTTTGATATATTTATCGGGCAGAATAATATATAATTATTATCAAGAAAAATACCCAAAACGACCGAAGATAACAAATAAGAGACAGAAGATATATCCCTATCCCCGTCTCATATCATATCTGTTATCATTTATCTATTATCTTTAAGAGGTGACTAAGGAGGTAAAAGCAATGAAGGATCTCAAAGGCTTTATGAAGGGCGTCGATCTCGGCGGCTGGCTCTCACAGGGCAGCTACGACAGGGAGCATCTTGACAGCTTCATCGGCGAAAATGATATCAAGACGATAGCCTCATGGGGACTCGACCATGTCCGTATCCCCGTCGATTACAACGTCTTCGAGGAAGACGACGGAACGCTCAAAAACGACGGCATCGAGCTTCTCGACAAGGCGCTTGAATGGTGCGAAAAATACGGGCTGAACATCGTCCTCGACGTACACAAGACCTTCGGCTTCTCCTTCTACTCGGGCTACGGAGAAGTGGGCTTCTTCGACAGCGTGGAGTATCAGGAGCGCTTTTACCGCCTTTGGGAGCGCCTTTCCCAGCGCTACGGAAAATACCCCGAGCGCATAGCCTTCGAGCTGCTGAACGAGGTGACGGACAAGGCTTACAGCTCGCGCTGGAACGGCATCGCAAAGAAAGCGATAACGATGATACGCCGCTATGCCCCCGACACGCTTATCTTCATCGGCGGCTACTGGAACAACTCGGTCGACGCTCTGCCCGACCTCGACGCGCCCTACGACGATAAGACAGTGTACAATTTCCACTGCTACGACCCGTTCCTGTTCACCCATCAGGCGGCGTACTGGGTGGACGGTATGCCCGCAGATTTCAGGATAGGCTATCCGGGCGACATAAAGGAATACCGCGAAAAGACCGTCGAGCTGGGGCTTGCGCAGATGCAGGACTACGCCGACGTTCCCGACAAGGGCTTCGACAGCGAATACTTCGAGAGCCGCTTTGCAAACGCCGTTAAGCTCTGCGAGGAGCGCGGCTGCGCCCTCTACTGCGGCGAATACGGCGTTATCGACAGGGCTGCCCCCGAGCAGATACTCAACTGGTACAAGGACATAAACGCCGCGTTCACGAAGTTCGGTATCGGCAGATGCACATGGAATTACAAGAAAATGGATTTCGGTCTCACCGACGAGCGTCTGTCGGGCGTTATCGGAGAGCTGGTAAAATACCTCTGAACGCGGCTTTTGCAGTAAACTCGGGGTGTATAAAAGAAAAGATACACTTTTTGACTGACGGGTAAGTATGGGTAAGCAGAAACGATTTCCCCTTACCCGCCTAAAACCGCGTAATATCGTGGTTTTAGGGCTATCCGAGTAAGCAAGTAAGCAAAAATAGCAAACTTTAAAAAAATTACTGTAAGTATTTTTATAAAGTCTTTAAAAAGTGCTTACTTGCTTACCCGCTTGCAATTTCTCTTGTAATAGCGTAGGGTTTTCCTGCAACCGTCCAAAAAATGTAACGCATACCAAGGGATATGCAACATATTACCCCGAACCGAATCAAAACAAGCTCTGTGTTAAATCGCGGGGCTTGTTTCATTATATACGCAGAAAAAAAGATAACAGACAAAATATCTGTTATCTTTTATCTGTTATCTTGCCGTGAACCTCGCCCACTTATATTCGGCAGTGAGGGGCGCTGTGCCATCGTAGGGCGCAAGCCATGCGTCCACGCCCTTGCCGTTCCAGACGTTCATCATAAGTCTGCCGGGCGTTTTGGGAATGTTCTCCGTAACGGAGTGTACCTCCTTGCCGTCCACATACCACTTTATCGAGCCTTCGAGCCACTCAAAGCCGTATGTGTGGAAATCCTCCGAAGCGTCGAAGCCGAGATCGTACAGCAGCTCGTGATCGCCCTTGCCGTCGGTGAAATAGTTGAACTGCACCTTCGTAGTGTCCTTGCCGAGAAACTCGATGTCTATCTCGTCCCAGGGATTTTCGTCGGAGGGTCCCGTGTAGGTAAAGAACGAAGACACCACGCCGTTATTCCTGATAGGCTTCATGCAGACCTCGTAGAGACCGTAGCCGCAGAACTCGTGCGTGCGGTATTCGGCGGCGGTATGCTCTCCCGACGGGGTGGCGTCGATCGTGAGCTTCATCACGCCGTCCCCGAACTTGACGTTTTCTTTCTTCCATGTGCAGTCGAACATATTGCCGTTCGACCAGCCGTCGGAGGCGTAAAACTTCTCGGAGCTGCCCTTTGTAAAATCGCCGAGTACGGTGAACTCGCCGCTGTCAGCCTGAGCTTCGTGGGCATCGGCCGCGGTCTCGCTGCTTTCTGCGGGAGCGGCGGTCGTTTCGGCAGGCGCGGCTGTTTCAGT
Source organism: Ruminococcus sp. (assembly GCA_024697705.1). GTDB lineage: Bacteria > Bacillota > Clostridia > Oscillospirales > Ruminococcaceae > YE71. Next base: position 5,567 of record JAILFF010000122.1, on the reverse strand, counting down.
TCTTTCGGCAGTACCGCCCGAAGAGCCGCAGGCGGTCACGGCAAGCGCCGCCGTCAGAGAAATAACAGTCGTCAGTAATTTTTTCATATTCATAACATACCTCCTTGTCTCGGTCGGAACGTTTTGTGTTAAGTAAATTATATCACAAACAAACATATTTTAATATCAAAAATTTAAGCCTGATATCAAATATTTAATCGGGATCGTCGCTTTCACCGATATTCCGGCTTACGCGAAAGAAATGCTCGCGGTACTGCTTCGGAGTACAGCCAGTAGCCTTGCGAAAGCAGGCGATAAAATGGCTGTGCGAGCTGAAATTCAGGAAATTCCCGATATCGAGCGGCGAGTATTCCGAGTATTTCAGCATATTCTCGGCGGCACGGATACGCCTTGACATGATGAATTCCGAGATATTCACGCCCACCTCGCTTTTAAAGAGCTTCGAGAGATACTGCGGCGACAGCCCCAGCAAATCGGCAAGCTCCCGAACACGTATACCGCTGTAAATGTTGTTATATATCATATCTATGCACTTGACGATGTGCTTTGAGTAAGCCTCGCCCGAATTGACCTTCCGCATACGCCGTGCGTATTCGAGGAACGCCTCGCGGTGGATATCGTTAAGCTGACGCTCGTTCACGCTGACGTCAAGGCGGTTGATGTAGATATCGCTGATGGTATAGGCGGTCTCCATCGACATACCCGCCTGCACGCAGAAACGCGCCATCAGCGCTATCGTAATGATAAGGTGATATTTCAGATTTCGGAGCGGGTCGGCGCTGAGCCTGCCGCAGCCCTCTACGGCGAGGGGCGAATAAAACTCCTTGACGCGCTCGATATCCCCCGCGCTGACAGCGGAGTAGAATTCCAGTTCCCTTTCGTAAGGCGAATGGAGCCGCCCCTGCTCGCGCTGTGCGAACTCCCTGTCGGAAAGCTCCTTGTTTATGCTCAAATACGTCACCCCCCGAACTAATTATACCACATCTTTTCGGAAAAAACAATACCGAACGAAAGAAGATAAAAGATAAGAGATAAAAGATAAGATACAGAAGAAATACCTCCTGCTGCAAACCATATCTTTTATCTTTTATCTTTAATCTTTTATCTTGAAAAAGGCGCTCCCGACCGAAGCGGGAACGCCCTTTTGCTTACAGATAGCCCTTTACGCTGTCGATAAGCTGCTCCTCCGAGCTGATAACGCGCTTTGTCAGCGACCTTACTTTGCTGTCCGCATTTTTGTACACATTGAGATAATGTGTAAGGCTTTTGATGCCCATTGCGCAGCCGTCGGTGATAAGCTCGGCGGCGGTGCGGTCGCTGCGGTCTACGGTCATCTTGACGGCGGTCTTGGCGGTGCTCATCGCCTTTGCCACGGGATGAGGCTCCTTCGTGTCGCTGCCGTAGAGGTGCAGCAGCTTGTGCGCCTCGCCGCCCAGTTCATCGTGAACGAGCTTTGCGTCATGCAGCGCCTGCCTGAACTCGGCGCTCTCCACATCGCCGATTATATCCGATATCGACGAAACGCCCATCTGTATGCCCGCGTTCGTCTCCCGAAGCAGCGCCGTCGAGGCTTCCTTTTCCTGCATAATAAACACTCCTTTCCGCACTTAGTATGCACGGAAAGGAGCCCGATTATTACGATAACAACAGAGTTTTACTGCGCCTGATTCTGCGAGCCCTTAAGCACCGGCAGAGAAGACTTTCCTCTTCTGATAAGAAGCTGCTGCGCAATGATCTTGTTTACCACCTCGTCATAGCGGTCGGCAAGCTCCTCGGGCGTAAGCGACTTTATATCGTCCTGTTTTTCGAGATAAAGCATAGCAAGAGCCTCTGCGGAATTTTCGGGAAAGAATGTAGCCATATTAATTGCCCCTTTCTGAAATTTGACTGTTACCGTCTTTTCATATTATATCACAAGAATAAACATAAGTCAAGAGATTTTTGTATAATTTAATCAGTTTTTTTAAAAGGGTCAATCATTTACTGTTATTTATTTTGTTGTCAGACAGCGGCAGGCTTCTCGATTATTTCCAGGTTTGAGGAATCATAGCAGACGCGGGCGTGATTGTGGCGGATAAGCTCGCGGCTGACGTGCTCTCCCGTGCGGCGGTCGATCTTTTCGCGGAAAACATCGCCGTTGCGGTAAACTATGCCGTCCTCACGCGAAAAATACACGTTTTCCGCCTCGATGTGGAACTTGTACGACTGCCGCTTGTCGGCTCTGAGCTCGCCGCAGAGATATTCGTCGGTGGTGTAAATAACGAGCTGATAGGTGATATCGGTGTCGTTGCGGAAGCGATAGTCCAAATAATTGTACATTATCGAAGTGCCCGTGCCGAAGGGTATCGTGCGGTTGAAGTCGGGGAAAAGGTCTATCTGATCGTGGTGGTGATGCTCGGTGATGGTCAGCTCCGAATGGAGAATCATCCAGTGGATAAGGTTCGTCATCTGGCACATACCGCCGCCCAGCCCCGAGGACGGGTGGTCGGAGAAGATCGTCAGCCCCTCGCGGTAGCCCTTTTTCTCGGTAAGACTTCCCACAAGGCTCCAGAACGAGAAGGTCTCGCCGGGGCGTATCAGCACGCCGTTTATCTTCGGAGCCGCCAGCGAGAGGTTCACCGCCTTGTTTTCCTGCAAATGCATATCCACGTTCCCGAGACGGCGGCGAATCAGCGAATTGTGCTTGTAGATGACGTATTCGAGCTTGTCCTCCGACTTAGTGCGGGCAAAGCTGCGTCTGTCGGCGATGTCGTGCAGGAACCTCACGGTCTCGCACTTCTTTACCGATATAGCGTATGTAACGGGTGAGATTTCACAAAATAACTTTCTTTTCATATTTGTCATATCCTTTCAAGAGACTATTGATTTCATGTTCTTCTACTATAACAGACAACAAAACAGCAGAAATGTTTCATGCAATATTGTAAATATAATTTTAACCTTTTGTTAATTGACACATTTTCATGATATTATGTACGCTTTTTACTTATTGACAAAGCTTGTTTAATATTGTATAATAAAGGTACAAGCTCTTTCAGGCTTTTTAAAATGAAAGGAAGGTTTTCTATGGGAATGACTCTTACGGAAAAAATACTGAGGGCGCATCTTGTTGACGGCGAATACGTCAAGGGCAACGAGATCGGCATTAAGATCGACCAGACGCTCACTCAGGACGCTACGGGCACGATGGCTTACCTCGAATTCGAGGCTATCGGCATACCCCGCGTAAAGACCGAGCGCTCGGTGGCTTATATCGACCACAATACGCTCCAGTCGGGCTTTGAGAACGCCGACGACCACCGCTTTATCGGGTCGGTGGCTAAAAAGCACGGCATCTGGTTCTCGCGTCCCGGCAACGGCATCTGTCATCAGGTACACCTTGAAAGATTCGGCATACCCGGCAAGACGCTTATCGGCTCCGACTCCCACACCCCGACGGGCGGCGGCATCGGCATGATAGCGATAGGCGCGGGCGGACAGGACGTTGCGGTCGCTATGGGCGGCGGCGCTTACTACATCACCTGCCCGAAGGTCGTAAAGGTCAATCTCACAGGAAAGCTCAAGGCGTGGGTATCCGCAAAGGACGTTATCCTTCAGGTGCTCAGGATAATGAGCGTTAAGGGCGGTGTCGGCAAGGTCATCGAGTACGTCGGCGAGGGCGTTAAGACCCTTTCCGTTCCCGAGAGAGCCACTATCACCAACATGGGCGCGGAGCTTGGCGCTACCACCTCGATCTTCCCCTCCGACGAGATCACGCTCGAATTCCTCAAAGCGCAGGACAGAGCCGACGTTTGGCAGCCCCTCGCAGCAGACCTCGACGCCGTTTACGACGAGGAGATAAACATCGACCTCTCCGAGCTCGTTCCGCAGGCAGCCTGCCCGCACTCCCCCGACAACGTTAAGACCGTTAAAGAGATCGGAAAGCTCAAAGTCGATCAGGTATGTATCGGCTCCTGCACCAACAGCTCGTTTGTCGATATGATGAAGGTCGCTTACATATTAAAGGGCAAGACAGTCGATCCGTCCGTTTCGCTGGCTATCGCTCCCGGCTCGAAGCAGGTGCTCAACATGATAGCAAAGAACGGCGCACTCTCCGACATGATCGACGCGGGCGCAAGGATTCTCGAATCCGCCTGCGGTCCCTGCATCGGCATGGGTCAGTCGCCCAACAGCGGCGGCGTAAGCTTGCGTACCTTCAACCGCAACTTTGAAGGACGTTCGGGAACAAAGGACGGTCAGATCTACCTCGTTTCGCCCGAAATGGCAGCGGTTTCCGCACTCACGGGCTACCTCACCGACCCGCGTGAGTACCTTGGCGATATGCCCGAATTCAAGCTGCCCGAGCAGTTTGTCATCAACGACAACATGATCGTTCCCCCCGCAAGCGAAGCGGAAATGGACAGCGTGGAAGTTCTGCGCGGACCCAACATCAAGCCCTTCCCCGAGACTTCGCCGCTTGACGAGAGCATCGAATGTCCCGTATCGCTGAAAGTCGGCGACAACATCACCACCGACCACATCATGCCCGCGGGTGCGAAAATTCTCCCGCTGCGCTCGAATATACCGAAGATCTCGCAGCACTGCTTCACCGTCTGCGACGAGGACTTCCCCCGCAGAGCGAAGAATCTCGGCAAGTCTATCATCGTCGGCGGCGTGAACTACGGTCAGGGCAGCTCCCGCGAGCACGCGGCGCTGGCTCCGCTGTATCTCGGCGTAAAGGCTGTTCTTGTAAAGAGCTTTGCGCGTATCCACAGAGCTAACCTCATAAACGCGGGTATCCTGCCGCTTACCTTCGTAAACGAAGCGGACTACGACAAGATATCGCAGGGCGACGAGATAGCGCTTGAAGGCGTAAAGGCGGCTGTTGAAGCCGACAAGACCGAGCTTACCCTCGTCAACAAGACCACGGGCGAAAATATCCCCGTTCTCTGCGAGCTTACGGGACGCACAAAGGACATTATCCTTGCGGGCGGTCTGCTTGACTACACGAGAGTTCAGCTTGAAAATAAGTAATTAATCAGTGAAAGGGTGATCCTTACGGGCGGCGGAAGAGGTGATCGTCCCGGAGACGGGATAGGCTTTGCGATGTCATTAATAATGATAACAGCGTATTTCCTGTCCGGGATACCGCAAAAGCTGTACGCGGTCGGCGACCCGCCTGCGGGAATGTTCATAGCGTGGGTGCCGATGATGATCGCGTCGTTTCTTTTAACAAAGCTCGTCGCCGAACCGATTTACAAAAAATTCGCGGAAGCGGTCGGCGAACAAAAGGCGAAGAAAATCGATTTCGTAACAGGAATTATTTTTGCTGTTTTGATGTTCGTGCTGTTTTTCTTAGCCGTCCGTAAGGGGAATCCGTTCACGACAACATATCTGTTCTGAAAGAAAAATACAGAGGACAGGAGAATGACAAAATGAACAATAACGTAGATTATGACAAGATGTTCGGCACGAACTCCCCGCCCAAGACCGACAGGGAAAGGCAATACGAGGAGCGCTGCCGTCAGTACGCCGACGAAAGAAACGGTCTTAACGAGACCGTCGAGCAATTCAGAAGCAGACCCAAA
>JAILFF010000104.1 GCA_024697705.1 Ruminococcus sp. | reverse complement strand
AATTCAGCAAAGCCTTTACGGGCGTTACGATAAATATCACGCCCGGAGAAAACTTCGTTCCGAGCGGCAAGCGGAAAAGCACCCTCGAATTTGCACGAAAGCGCCTTATCGGTGCGGGGGCGGCTATGGCTTTCGTTATACTGACCTCGATAATCACAGCACTTTTCGGCATAATTAATCCCGTAATGACGAAAATATTCATGGACAGACTGCTGACGGGGATTGACCGCGACTGGCTATACCCGTTTATCACATTTATGACCGCGCTTGCGGTCGTGCAGATCACCGTCGCTTGGGCGCAGACTATTTACAGCTTGAAGATCAACGGCAAGATGTCAATGATAGGAAGCACATCGTATATGTGGAAGGTACTTCATCTGCCGATGGAGTTTTTCGGTCAGCGTATGGCGGGCGATATACAGTCCCGTCAGGGTACCAACGCAAGCATAGCTAACTCGATCATAAGCACCCTCGTGCCGCTGGCGCTCAATACGTTAATGATGATATTTTATCTTGTTCTTATGCTGAGGCAGAGCGTTCTGCTTACGTCCATCGGCATCGGCACACTGGTAATGAATATGATCGTGTCAAGGTACATCTCCGAAAAGCGCATCAATATCACAAGAGTACAGCAGAGGGACAGCGCGAAGCTTGCCGCGACGACCGTTGCGGGCGTTGAAATGATCGAGACTATCAAGGCAAGCGGCGCAGAAGTGGGCTTTTTTCAGAAATGGGCCGGCTATCAGGCTTCGGTAAACGCACAGGACGTCAAGGCGGCTAAGCTCAACAACTATCTCGGAATCATACCTGCTTTCCTCTCTACGGCGGCGAATTACGCGGTCTTTGTAATAGGTATATGGTTCGTTATGAACGATAAGTTCACGCTCGGCGCTTTGCAGATGTTTCAGGGCTTTTTAGGCTCGTTTATGGCTCCCGCCATGTCGCTTGTCTCGGCAGGACAGACCATGCAGGAAATGCGTACACAAATGGAGCGCGTCGAGGACGTAATGGAATACCCCATCGACAAGAACACCATTGATAATTACGACGACAGCAGCGCTGATGATGAAGAGCTTAATAAACTTCGCGGAAATGTTGAGCTTAAAAACATAACCTTCGGTTATTCAAAGCTTTCGGACCCGCTCATCAAGGATTTCAGCATGAGCATAAAGACGGGCGGAAGAGTAGCCTTTGTCGGAACGTCGGGCTGCGGCAAATCCACTCTTTCAAAGCTTATCTCGGGGCTTTACGAGCCGTGGAGCGGCGAGATACTATTTGACGGCAAGCCCCGTTCGCAGCACCCGAGAGATGTTATGACGGGCTCGATAGCCGTCGTAGATCAGGATATAACCCTTTTTGAAGGAACGATATCGGAGAACATCACTATGTGGGACGAGTCCATCGAGGATTTCGAGGTGATACTCGCCGCAAGAGACGCACAGATCCACAACGACATCATGGCAAGAGAAGGCGGCTACAACTGCAAGCTGATACCCGGCGGACGAGACCTTTCGGGCGGTCAGAGGCAGCGAATGGAGATAGCCCGGGTACTTGCTCTCGACCCGTCAATTATAATACTTGACGAAGCTACCTCGGCGCTCGACGCCAAGACCGAATACGAAGTAGTAAAGTCCATCAAGGACAGGGGCATTACCTGCATAGTCATCGCCCACCGTCTTTCCACCATTCGCGACTGCGACGAGATCATCGTTCTCGATCACGGAAACGTGGTGGAACGCGGTACTCATGATGAGCTTATGCAGCTCGGCGGCACCTATACCAATCTTGTCACCAATGAATAAGGAGGGGATATCTTGAGTTGGTTTGAACAGCAGATAAAGCAGCGAAGAGAATCCGATCAGCATTTATTCGAGGAATCCATCTATAACGCGGCGGGCGTTGTTCTCGGAAAAAACAGCGCCGCAAAGTTCGGTGACAAGCATATAATTACCAAGCAGGCGATCGACGAGATACTGAAATACTACCATTTCAAGCCCGAGGAGTTACCGACAGGCTTAAAGACCCACGAAGAACAGCTTGACTACTGCCTGCGCCGACACGGGCTTATGAAGCGTCAGATCACGCTCGAAGAGAAATGGTACAGGGACGCATACGGTCCCATTCTCGCCTACACGAAGGACGAAAACGAACCCGTGGCGCTTATTCCGAACAGAACGGCGGGCTACTGCTGCACAGAAAGAACGAGCGGCAAAAAGGTGCGTATCAACAGCAAAACGGCAAAGAATTTCGACAGCGAAGCCTACTGCTTTTACAGACCCTTCCCGCAGAAACAGCTCGGTATACCCGATCTGATACTCTACATGAAGCAATGCGTCAATCTTAATGATATAATATTCATAATAATTTCAACGTTTATGGTGACGGGCATAGGGATGCTCATGCCGCGTATCACAAGGGCGCTGACGGGACCCGTTCTTACGAGCAGAAACACCGTGATACTTCTCTCGATCGCGATATTCATGCTCTGCACCGCGGTATCGTCGCAGCTTATAGGCATCATAAACGCCATGCTCAATTCGAGGGTGAATACAAAGATAACTCTCGGAGTAAAGTCGGCGCTGATGATGAGAGTTCTTAGCCTTCCCGCAAATTTCTTCCGTCAGTACAGCTCGGGCGAGCTGACGAGCCGCTCGCAGTCGGTCGGACAGCTTTGCTCGATGCTGCTCGGAATGATACTCGGCACGGGACTTACGTCGCTGTCTTCCCTCTTGTACATAACGCAGATATTCAGCTTTGCACCGAGCCTTGTTATACCTTCGCTTATCATAATATTTGTTACGGTAGGATTCAGCGTCATTTCTTCCGTCGTACAGATAGGCATAAGCAAAAAGCAGATGGAGCTCGGCGCGAAGGAATCGGGCATGACATACGCAATGCTCAGCGGCATACAAAAGGTAAAGCTTTCGGGCTCCGAAAAGAGATTTTTCGCACGCTGGCTGAATCAGTATTCCGAGGCGGCTGCGCTTACCTATTCGCCCCCGATGTTCATAAGAATTAACACCGTTATAACTACGGCAATCGCGCTTATATCGAACATCGTGATGTACTTCCTTGCTGTTAAAAGCGGCATAGACCAGTCGAATTACTTTGCGTTTACGGCGGCTTACGGCGCAGTGATGGGCGCATTTTCGTCGCTTGCGGGGATAGCGCTTTCCGTCGGCAGGATAAAGCCGATCCTCGAAATGGCTGAACCCTTCCTGAAAACCGAGCCCGAAACGGCGGATAACAAGGAAATGGTAACAAAGCTTTCGGGCAGCATCGAGCTTAATAACATCTATTTTAAATACAGTGATAATTCTCCCTACATAATCAAAAACCTGTCGCTTAAAATAAAAAGCGGCGAATATGTCGCTGTCGTAGGAAGGACAGGCTGCGGAAAGTCCACGCTCATGAGACTGCTTTTGGGATTTGAGAGACCCGAAAAAGGCGCCGTCTATTACGACGGGAAAGATTTAAACAGGCTCGATCTGGCTTCGCTTCGGCGCAAAATAGGCACTGTTATACAGGGCGGCGGACTTTTGCAGGGAGATATTTATTCAAACATCGTCATTTCCGCGCCGCATCTGACGATGAACGAAGCATGGGAAGCGGCGGAGCTTGCGGGCATAGCCGACGACATACGGGCAATGCCTATGGGAATGCAGACGCTTATCTCCGAGGGACACGGCGGGATCTCGGGCGGTCAGCGGCAAAGGCTGATGATAGCAAGAGCCATCGCGCCGAAGCCGAAGATACTTATGTTCGACGAAGCCACCTCCGCACTGGATAATCTGACTCAGAAGCAGGTAAGTGAAGCTTTGGACAGGATGGGCTGCACCAGGATCGTAATTGCTCACAGGCTTTCGACGATACGTCACTGCGACCGAATACTTGTTCTTGACGGCGGCAGCGTCATCGAGGAAGGAACTTATGATGAGCTTATAAAGCGAAACGGATATTTTGCCGAGCTTGTTGAAAGGCAGAGGCTTGATAAATAAAAATATCGCAGATAAAGGCAAACCAAAATCCCTTAGAATTTTTGGTTTGCCTTTGCTTTGCATTTTATGAGCAGATGATTGCTTCTTTTATATCATACACGGAGCTTTGTGAAGACGTAATTTACATCAAAGTCTGCTCGTTGATTATCAGATGAAATTCAAGATCGAGAAAACCCGCAGCTTTGCGGCAAAGCAGCATACGCTCCATGAATATTTCAAAATATTCGCCTATCTCACCGTATCTTGTATCAATATCGAGCTTCAGCTTTATGGCGGTATGTTCCTTGTTGATCTTCAGCACGGAAGACTTAACGGAATAGTTCACTCTGTCATGGATATCAAAATTTCTTTTGTCATTATCCTGGACCCTGCTTCTTCTGACATCGGATTTATCGGCTAAAATAAGCGCCGCGGCGATGTTGCTTACGGGCAAGCCGCAGCCTTCGTCATGGTTGCCTATCGCCTTGATTATCGGCGCTATATCCTCGGCGGGGATACCCATTTTATCGAGCAGATAAAAAGTCATCATAGCGCCCGACTGACTGTGATCCTCGCGGTTTATTACATTTCCGAGATCGTGCATCCAGGCTGCCGTTAACGCAAGGTCTATCGTGTGATCGTCAAGCCCCAGTGTTTCCAGAATATATCCCACGCGGTCGGCTACAACGCCGATGTGAGCAAAGCTGTGTTCCGTATATCCCATTGCCTGCATTGATTCGTTCTGCGCCTTTATGTACACGCCGATATCGTGGTCTTGTTTGATCCTGTTGAAAAGCGGAAATCTCTCGGCGTTATCCCGAGTATTATTTGTTGTCATAGCTTCAGATCAACTCCCGTGCATAAATTATTAATATCCTGTTTTTCGGTTTCTTTTTTAAATAACAATACAAACGAAACAATGAACATTACAAGCAGTGCAGCTGCAAAAAAGTCGTTTAATTCGGTAAACAGTTCGGAATCATTCCACTTGATATAGCCCGAAAGATTCGGAAAAATATCATATACGAAATGTAAGATCATGGGGATAATAATATTACCCGAATTCAGATATATTGCCGCAAAGGCAAATCCTATCGCACCTGTGCGCAGAAATGTATATGTATCCCAGCCCGTAAGCACATGAATTGATCCGAAAAGAACAAAGCTTATCAATGCATAAATTATTTTTCGCCCGACATTCTTTTTTCCGTAATTATATCCTTCGAGAATGAGTGCCCTGTAATGCATTTCCTCATAGAATCCCGTGGCGATCTGCTGTAAGAATATCCTGCCGAATACTATTCCCGCGGATATTTCCGTGAAGCGCTCGAAGCCTGCGGCATAAGCGATCAGATAGTAAACAAAGTACAGCAAAAAGCCCATGCCCGATATGACCGCAGTCCTGGTATTGCAAAAAGCAAACAGCTCTTTCGGCGGTTTGCCGAAGACCTTTCCGATAAGCTTCAGTATCGCGATACCGAATACTATTCTCAATACACTGCTGAATATGAACCACGAGACCCCGCTCAGGAAATTTGCGACCGTGAGTGAGATACCCGCAAAAGCGGCTTCTATAATTACAGCCCATACTATTCCTGCCCGCTTTTTGTCTTTCAGTATACTTTTCACTTTGATGGACCTTCTTTTATTCGTTTTTTTGATATGAGTATATTATACCGCAAAACCGGATATAATGCAACACTTTTCACCCGAACCGCCGATTTTTCGGCATTTTACACCGCGGATCTTACCCCTGTTTATCGGTAATTGGAAAGTACACCAATGG
>JAILFF010000068.1 GCA_024697705.1 Ruminococcus sp. | reverse complement strand
CACAGTACAAGGAAAACGACCGCAGGAGGTGGTCTGAACGAAGTTCAGACAGTCGCCCTTCAAGGGAGTTTGACGCAGTAATGTGAATTTTTATCCGAAAGATTTGTGCGGTTATTTTCTCGGATTGCTATAAATGCTCTTTTATAAAATAGTATATGATAATTATACCATTTGCACCTGCGATTGTCAACGGAAAAATTTTTCATAAAAATTATTGTAATGCTGTAATATCTCCCTTCTTGTTTCCGTCTATATTGGTAAAGGAGGCGTTTAACATGAAAAAACGTATAAACAGCAATAAAATGATAGCAGCGATAATGGCATTGACAATGGTGATCGCGGGCAGCGCCTGCGGCAGCTTCGTTAGCTTCGAAACTTGCGATGCCGCCGTCGCCGGAGACGCAAAATCCGATTCCCCTTCCCGCACAAAAAACGCCGTCAGAGCAGGGAGAGCGGCAACGACAATTACGGCACATAACGCCGACGGTGCGGGGATGGACAACGTTATGGCGGAGAGAGCCGAAGAAGCAGATTATGAAATGAACACCGAGGAATACTCCCACGCACCCGAAAACAACTTTATCCTTACCGCCGATGAACCGACTTCGACTTTCTCCACCGATGTTGACACGGCTTCGTTTACGAACGTCCGCCGCATGATCGACAGTGGCTGGCAGATCGACCCCGACGCCGTCCGCGCCGAGGAATTTATCAACTACTTCAAGTACAATTACGACGCTCCGCAGCCGGGCAGCGAGGATAAGCTCTCGATAACTACCGAGGTCTCCGACTGCCCGTGGAACGAGGACGCAAAAATGCTTCTCGTCGGCTTGCAGGCGCAGGACGTTGAGACAAAGGACATCGACTCGAACATAGTTTTCCTGATAGACGTCAGCGGCTCGATGTACGAAGAAAATAAGCTCCCCCTCGTGCAGCAGGCGTTCTCGATGCTCGCGGAAAATATGGGCGCTAACGACCGTATCTCGATAGTTACTTACGCAGGCGCGGACAAGGTAGTTCTTGAAGGCGAAAGCGGCAGCAATTACGATAAGATCAGCAGTGCGCTCGACGGCTTGCGGGCAGGCGGCGGGACGGCGGGAGCCGCGGGCATCAACACCGCATACGATATAGCCGAGAAATACTTCATCGAGGGCGGAAATAACCGCGTTATCCTCGCTACCGACGGCGACCTGAACATAGGCGTTTCCTCCGCGGAGGGGCTTACCGGGCTCATCGAGGAAAAGCGCGAAAAGGGCGTGTTCCTTTCGGTGCTGGGCTTCGGCATGGGCAATTACAAGGACGATCGTCTTGAAGCGCTCGCCGACAACGGCAACGGCAACTACGCCTATATCGACACGCTCGACGAAGCACGCAGGATACTCGTCACCGAGATGAACGGCACGCTCTTTACGGTAGCAAAGGACGCTAAAATTCAGATAGAATTCGATCCCGCTACGGTAAGCGCGTACAGGCTCGTGGGTTACGAAAACAGGATCCTTGCCAACGAGGATTTCGAGAACGATCAGAAGGACGCGGGCGACGTCGGAGCGGGTCAGCAGGTGACGGCGCTTTACGAGATAGTTCCCGCGGGATACGAGAACCGTCCAAACAGCAACAGCAAGCAGCCGTGCAGCTTTGACGGGCTTGACGGCAGACTGGCGAAGGTGTCTGTGCGCTACAAGGAGCGCGACGAGAACGAGAGCAAGCTGATAGAATCGTCGGCAGAGGTCGGCAGCTATAAGGCGCTTGACGAGGCTTCGGAGAATATCAGGCTTGCGGCTTCGGCGGCGATGACGGCAAAGGGTCTTCGCAGTGCGAAGGAGTCGGGCAAGCTTTCGGCGGACGATATCGCCGCTATAAGAAAGTATGCGGGCGGCTCGTCGCTTGACGCTTCCGAGCTTATCTCGATGATCGACAAGCTGAGCGTTTGAGCCTCGGTTTACTCGTGATCCGTCGAAAGACGTAATGAATTTTTCGGGCGGGAGCGGTATTGTTTCCCGCCCGAATGTTCTTTGCGTAAAATTTGAAAGAGTTGTCCGAAAGCTGTCCAAACCCCGTTTTTTGCCCGCTTTGTCGCCCCGCCGAAACACGTATAATGCCCAATAGTGCATATTTTTCCCGCGAGTACGCTGTATTTTTTGGCATTATGTGAAATCGGACCGAAAAACCTTGACAAACTCGGATGATTGACGTATAATATAAAATATATAATAAAGTAGGAAATTGATTCCGGATAAAAGAAAGCGAGAGTGTAAAAATGGAATATAAAAAGATAATTTCGGGGACGGCGGCAGCCATTCTGGCGGTCTCGCTGCTCGGCTCCTGCGGAAAGGTCGAGATACAGCAGAAAAAGGAAAAAACGTCTGTTTCGACCACCACTACGCCTTTTTCTTTTGATGGCTTGATCGAAAGCGATACGTCTTCCTCCAACAAGCAGATGAGCGGATTGGTCTCAACACCCGTACTTGAAGACGACGATATTGCGGGAACTGTCAAGCAGACTACGACCAAAAGGGCTGTTACCACGACTACCGTAAAGCAGATAATCCCCGCGACCACCACCAAGCCCACGATCACCACTACCACCAGACAGACCACTACCACCACAACAACGACCAGGGCTACCACCTCGACCCACGCGACATTCTCTACGTATTCTTCGACCACGCCCACCACGTCGAGAACCACTACATCAACTACTACGGCAAGCTCGTCGGTTCCTACTCAGCCGACGCAGAATCCGAATCCCGATAATCCGAATCCGCCCGCGCCCGATACGGTCTCCGTTACGGCGCAGCCCGATCACAATCCCGGTTCAAGCAGCAATGCGCTCGCGGGTCGGAACAAGCTTAACATAAACGGCGGTTCCGCGGGTTTGGGCGACAGCTTTTCGAGCAATTCGGGCTACTTCGGTTCGCAGTCGGGCAGCTCGCAGTGGATAAATGCCAACGGCAGAACAGTCACCGAGCATTACTACGGAGACGTTGTGGTTGCCGAGACCGACGGTGCGATAAGCTACATAGAGATCTCGGGCGACAGTACCGCTTCTACCTCGAACGGCTTGCAGACGGGCATGACGCTTTCGCAGATGGAGGCTATCTGCGGCACCAATTACTATGTTGAGGACAACTGCCAGTACACCTATTACGACGGCACGGTTTCTCTTTCGGTGCTTGTTATCGACGACGAGGTCATCAAGATCGAGGTCTGCGACAACGGGATGTATTGATATAACATAAATAATTATCCCCCTCTCGGAACTGCCCGGGAGGGGGATCTTTTTATCGGTTTATCGGTCTTCGTAGTTATCTATGTCTATGACCGTGCCGCCCGTATGGGGAGCGGGCTTGCCTTTTCTGTATTCGTAGTCTAATTTCATGTCGCGGAACAGCTGCGACGAGGCTAAACCGCTGATGAAATTCCCGACGCCGCCGAGTATCAGCAGCACGCCAAGAGTTCTCATTACAAGTCCCGGAACGAATGCGGGTATCACTAACGCGACCACGCCGAGAGCGACCGTTGCTCCCGCGCTTACAGCCGATCTTTCCCAGCCTTTGCCGCCCGACTTCCTCGTGTTAAGCGCCTCGATAAGCTTCGGCAGCGCCGAGCAGAGCAGATAGATGCCGAGCGTACCCATGAGGACTCTTTCAAGCAGACCGCTGTGCCGCAGCACGAAAAATCCGCCGAGTGCCAGTGCGGCGCTTCCGAGCAGCTTGATTATCATTCCCGACGGCTGCTCCTCGGGCTGACCGTTCCTGTGATCTCGACCTTCGCATTCTCCTGAATGTACAGTGCCCCACAGGATATTACCGTGTCTCCTGCTGTT
>JAILFF010000059.1 GCA_024697705.1 Ruminococcus sp. | reverse complement strand
CCCTTCTGAAGAAGGGTTATCCCCCAGACCCCCTTCCTAAGACTTTTGGTTTTTTCCTAAGACTTTTGGGTTTTTCCTAAGACTTTTGGTTTTTTCCTAAGACTTTTGATTTTTTCCTAAGACTTTTGGTTTGCTTTTGTTTTGCCCTCAATTCAGTCCTTCGTCCAAATAGCCGTAGACCCGCACGGCAGAGCGCAGCCCGATTTTTCCACGGGCAGCCCGATCTCGTCCGCCATGATCCGTCCGCCGAACTTCGGACAAATAACTTCATTCAAAATATAAGCCATCACCGACGGCGAAAGCCCCGTTGTGTAGCTGTTCAAAAGGAAAAACTCCGCGTCGTCGGCAAGCACCTTCGCGCAGGTATCAACAAGCTCGTAAACGCAGTCCTCAAGCTTCCATACCTCGCCGCCGGGACCCCGCCCGTAGCTCGGCGGATCCATGACGATGCCGTGATACTTGTTGCCGCGCCTGATCTCGCGCTTGACGAATTTCTCGCAGTCGTCAACGAGCCAGCGTATCGGCGCTTCCGAAAGACCGCTCGCCGCCGCATTGTCCCTCGCCCACGAGACCATGCCTTTTGAAGCGTCAACGTGCGCAACAGAAGCCCCCGCCTTCGCGCAGGCAAGCGTCGCGCCGCCCGTGTAGGCAAAGAGATTCAGCATCTTGAACTCCCCGCCCGCGGCGATCCTTGATCTGATATGCTCAGCCATGAAATCCCAGTTGACCGCCTGCTCGGGGAAAAGCCCCGTGTGCTTGAATCCCGTCGGGCGAATGATGAATTTCAGCTCGCCGTAGCTTATCTGCCAGCTTTCCGGGAGCTTTTTGCGGAATTCCCATTCGCCGCCGCCCTTGCTCGAACGGTGGTAGATGCCGTCGGCTTTGTCCCACAAATCGGTCTTGTGCGGGGTCTTCCATATTACCTGCGGGTCGGGGCGCGAGAGAATACGTCCGCCCCAGCTTTCGAGCTTCATTCCGTCGGAGGTGTCGATTATTTTGTAGTCCTGCCATTTGTCGGCTGTTCTCATTATGATTCTTTCCCTTCGTAGTTTTCCGAATACAGCTTATAATTCGCGGAAAGCGTTGAAAGCAGCAGTTCCCTGTTCTCGAAAATGCCGTATTCCGCGGGGGTATTGCGTTTGCCGAAGTACATCAGCAGCCTGTCGTCTTTAATATAGTAGCGCACCTTTTCGCATGGACTGAAGCTGTCGGAGAGGTAAACGCCGTTTTCGGTAATGATGGCGTGTCTGTGGTTTTTCAGCTCGTTGGCGCGCAAAACGGCTGTCAGCGTCCATCCGAAGCAGAGAAGCGCCCAGATCTTGCAATGCGCCGTCGATTTGCCGAGGAGACGTTCGCGGTATTCTTCCGTAGTCTCCGTTTTGGAATAGGAAACGTGCCCGCTGTCTTTCAGACCGCTCTTTATCTCGCGAATCTCGTCGCAGTCGAAGTATATGATAACGGCGCTCAGCGCTGCCGAAAAAGCGGCGCATATAAGTGCGGTCTTGACATACTTCATGCTGCGGAGGACCTTTACGGCGTTTGTCTCGCGGCGCAGTCTTGCTTTCGTTCTGAAAGAGTGTACTATCGACCATATCAGCACAACAGCGTACAATAATATTGCAATTATAAAAAAGATATTCATAGCTTTGGTCGGCATATCCTTCACCTCTCTTTTCGTTTTGCTGTGTCTTTTGTTCTTTTTTCTTTCTGTGTGTATAGACGGTTATTCCGCGCTTTCAAGTATCCCTATTGCTTTTTTGTACTTTTCATGTCTTTTCAAATCGCGCTCTGTGGGGTTAAGTATCACCCGCGAAGGGTCGCTGTTGTGGCGCAGGTCGGCAAGCTTCACGGCGCGGGCTATTGGATTCGGCTTGATATTTCTGACGTAATCAAGATAATCCGTTTCTTTATCGTGGGTCAGCAGCTTTACCGCCTCGACGACCTCGGGCGCGATACCCTCGCTTAAAAGATATTCTTCGGTGATGTCGGTGTCCTCGATAACGTCGTGCAGAAGCGCCGCCGTGCAGGAAAGCTCGTCGGTCATTTGTTCGGCAACGTGCCACGGGTGGAACACATAAGGCAGCCCCGATTTATCGCGCTGTTCCTTGTGCGCCGCAAACATGATGTTGATCGCCGTCATAGTCATTTTAGTGTAGATCATGCTGTTTCTCCAAGCTTGTCCGTAAATTCTTCAAGAAATTCATTAATGATATTCGTAAGCTCTTCGGGCGGAGTAATGTCGCGTATCAGAAAGCCCACTCTCTCGCCCTGCTTTTTCGCTCTCGAATGTATACCGTGGCGGTAAAAAAGCCATTTTTCAAACTCGCACATCGAGAACTCAAAGCACATATTCACGCCGTTTTTTGCGATATAGCACATCTCTTCGCCGTCCTTCGTGTTTTCAACAGTCACGGAGTATAAACTGATTTCTTTTTCCCTTTTCATATCTATCCTTTTTCATATTTCATACTTATTATGTAGATTATTGTAGGGCGGGGGCTTGCTCCCGCCCGTTTGTCCACAAATCCTGCCCCGTTGGGAAGAATCTGCCTGCCCCGCGCTATTCTTTGCGAAAATCGCTCCGCTCTTTCGCAAATATAAAATCGGCAATTTACTTGTTCTTGTACTGACTTGCTGATTTATTTGCTTCTGCGTTTTTGTCGGCTTTTCTTTGAATTGCCGATTTTATTTTGGGCAGAAATGCTGCTTGCTAATTCTTATGAGACTTGTGAGGTACGGATTGTGGGGGAAGACCCTTTGCACGAACAAGTTCGTGCAAGAAGAAGGGTTATCCCCTGCACGAGCTTGCTCGTGCAGCCCCCTTCCTAAGACTTTTGGTTTGTCTTCAATTGCGATGAGTTTATTTACATCTTCTCAACAAGCCTTGCGACTTCGTTTGCATATTCAGTGATCTGCGCGGTATCCTTTCCTTCGAGCATTACGCGCACCAGCGGCTCCGTACCGGACTCGCGGACAAGTATTCTGCCGTTGCAGCCGAGCTTCTTCTTTACGTTTTCGATAGCCGCCGTAACATGACCGTCCTTGTCCCACTTGCCCTTCTTGTCGGGAGTGATGCGAACGTTCACAAGCACCTGCGGGAATACCTCCATGCAGGAAGCAAGCTCGCTCGCCTTTTTGCCCGTAGCCGCCAGTATTTCAAGCATTTTTGCGCCCGTCAGCTCGCCGTCGCCCGTGTTCGCGTATTCGAGCATAATGATGTGTCCCGACTGCTCGCCGCCGATGCTGAAACCGCCCTTAAGCATTTCTTCAAGCACATAACGGTCGCCGACAGCCGTCGTTTTGGCGTTTATCCCCTCGCTTTCGGCAAACTTGAAAAAGCCGATGTTCGACATTACCGTGACAACGCAGGTATCGTGGCTAAGCTTGCCCTTGCCGCGCAGATAACGGGAGAATATGGCAAGCAGCTTGTCACCGTCGATCATCTCGCCGTTTTCGTCTACTGCAAGGCATCTGTCGGCGTCGCCGTCAAAGGCAAGTCCGAGATCGGCACCTGTCTCCACGACCTTTTTCTTTAAGCTATCCATGTGGGTCGAGCCGCATTTGTCGTTGATGTTCAGTCCGTTCGGCTCGCAGTGGATAAATGTACAATTAGCTCCGAGCCCCTCGAAGATCTGATGCGCGGTTGCGGAAGCCGAGCCGTTAGCGCAGTCGATAACGACGTTTATCTTGCTTACATCGTCCTCGACAGCGGATTTGATCGCGTTTATGTAATCGTCCGCGGCGGTATCGACGGTGTAGATCCTGCCGACGTCCGCGCCGTCTTTAAGCTCTATCTTCTCGGGGGTGTCGAGGATAAGCGCTTCTATCTCGGCTTCGACCGCATCGGGCAGCTTGAAGCCCGTAGACGAAAACAGCTTGATGCCGTTAAATTCCACCGAATTGTGCGAAGCGGAGATCATCACGCCAGCGTCGGCGTTGTACTTCTTGACGAGCATTGCGACTGCGGGAGTAGGCACTACGCCCAGCAGATGAGCGTCCGCGCCCACCGAGCAGATACCCGCCGCAAGTGCTGCTTCAAGCGGAGCGCCCGAAATGCGGGTGTCCTTGCCGATGATGATCTTCGGCTTGTGACCGCCCTCTTTTGCAAGCACCATAGCGGCAGCCCGCCCGATGTTCATAGCCGTTTCGCAGGTAAGCTCCGTTATAGCCACTCCGCGTGCTCCGTCAGTCCCGAATAATCTTCCCATAGTGTTCTTCTCTCCTTAAATATAGCATATTTTAGTTATTAACTCTGTACATTTCAAGCTCCGTGAAACAGCCCTCTTCGTAGACTTTCCCCGTGAACTCAAAGCCCATCTTTTTGTAAAAATCAATGGCGTTCACGTTGCCTTTCAGCACGAAAAGCGTGATGCCGCCGCCAAGCTGTTCGGCAGCCTTTGCAAGCAGTTTACTGCCGATACCCATTCTCCGGAACTTTTTCAGCACATACAGCGAAACTATTTCGCCGCTGTCGCCGTGAGTGCAGAATTCTCTCGCCTGCGGGAGTATGCCTATCGCGCCCGCGGCTTCATCTCCGACATACGCGATGAATTTTCCCTCGGGAGAAATTTTCGCTCTCTCCGTCCATCTGTCGGCTGAACGTCCGTCAAGCACCTCGTCGGGGATAAGTCCTCGATAGGTCTCGCCCCATGAACGGTATATCACCCCGCCGAAGTCTGCGGCGTTTTCAGCCGTGACGGGGATTATCTCAATTTCTGTCATAATATTCATTCCTTAAAGCTGTCAGGTGAGCGATAATTCCGGCGTTCCAGGGTATCATTTTTTCGATATCTTTGCACGGAAACTCTTCGCAGAGACCGCAGAACCTCGCGCCGTGCTTTTCGGCACAGGCGTAGACCCTGCACACGCCCGACTCAGCCCATTCGGGAACTCTGCCCTTCGCTTCGATACAGCCGGGGCAAGCGCCGTTTTGCTTTTTGGAGCAGCCGCCGCAGCATTCGCCGCAGGCTGTTAAAGTGGAAAAGTTTGTCATATCTTGATTCCTCTGTTTGCAGTCACGGCGAATATTATCAGTTCAAAGAACGACATCAGGATAATAAACAAACACACAAATGTTACAAGCGCCCGCATCGGCATTTGCCTGAGAATAAGCTCCGTCCATATCGCGCAGAAGTAAAGGCTTTCCATAAAGCAGGAGATATCGAGGGTCAGTCCGAGCGCCAGCCGCAGCTTGAGAGTGCGGCTTTCACCGAGCTTTTCGTTAGGCTTGACCTTTCCCGCGATATACACGAAAAGCCTGTTTGCCGCCAGTGCCGCGAGCGTTATCCCGTGCGGGTAGAAGACGAGCCATTTTGTCGACGTAACGTCAAGCTCCTGAAAGCCATGCAGAATAATACCGAATATTTCTGATGCTCCATTGTCTTCGGTCAGATACCTCAACCCGAGAAAGTGTATGCCCATTTGTTCGGGCAGCGAGCGGAAAACAAGCGCCGTCCGCAGCAGGCTGACGATAAGCAGCCCCCATGTTATAACAGACAATATCTTATGTATGCGGGCGGTCTGATGCTTCAGAGTTTCGTTGTCATTACCGGAGCTTACCAAAAATCGGTAGTACAAACCGTTATTTAGCTTTGACATCAAAAGTGAACCTGTCCGTCTTTCAGTATGCCCAAATGGTCGTAGGCAAGCTGCGTCGCCACGCGCCCGCGGGGGGTCTTGGCGATAAATCCCAGCTGCATAAGATACGGCTCGCAGACGTCCTCCAATGTCACGGCTTCCTCGCCTATCGCGGAGGCAAGAGTCTGCAATCCGACCGGACCTCCGCCGTAGCCCTCGATTATCATTTTGAGCATACGTCGGTCGAGCTTGTCAAGCCCCAGCTTGTCGATTGAAAGCTTGTTAAGCGTAAAGTCGGCGATCTCCTTTGTCACCTTGCCCTCGCCGACGACCTGCGCGTAATCGCGGGCGCGGCGGAGAAGTCTGTTGGCGATTCGCGGCGTACCTCTCGAACGCGAAGCAAGCTCCAAAGCGCCTTCATGGTCGCAGGGAACGCCTAAGATAACCGCCGAGCGCATGATAATACTCGTCAGCTGTTCGGGCTTGTAGAGTTCAAGCCTCTCGATGATGCCGAAGCGGTCGCGCAAGGGCGCGGAAAGCTGTCCCGAGCGAGTAGTTGCACCGACGAGCGTAAACTTTTCAAGCTCGATGCGTATCGACCGCGCCGCGGGACCCTTTCCCATGATTATATCGAGGGCATAGTCCTCCAGCGCGGGGTAGAGTATCTCCTCCACCTGCCGCGAAAGGCGGTGTATCTCGTCGATGAAAAGCACGTCGCCTTTCTTTAGATTGGTAAGTATCGCCGCGAGGTCGCCCGGCTTCTCGATAGCGGGACCCGAAGTCTCGCGGATATCCACGCCCATTTCGTGCGCGATTATCTTTGAAAGCGTGGTCTTGCCCAGTCCGGGAGGACCGTACAGCAGCACATGGTCGAGCGCGTCGCCGCGCTGCTTTGCGGCTTCTATGCATATTTTGATGTTTTCCTTGACGCTCTCCTGCCCGATGTACTCCGCAAGGGTCTTTGGGCGGACGGTCACGTCAAAATCGTCCGTCGTGTCGGGCGGCTGCTCGACAGGCGAGACAAGTCGCTCAAATTCTATATCACTTTTTTCGATCATTAAAATTCTCCAAATCAGTCGGTGAGTTGGTTTTCATAAAATTCTGTTATTTTATCCAGAAGCTCGAAATTCAGTCTGCTGTTCCAGACATCTCGGTTTAATATACTTGTATAATATGTCTCTCTGTCTTTGTAATAGCGGTCGCGGTTTTCGGCGGCTTCGGGGTCGTAGCCCTGTGAATATATCCATTCTTTGAAATCGTCGTTAATTGCGGCAAGCTTTTCTTTATCAACAAAGACGTTATTGTGACCTCTGTCATCAAAGCGGACGAACTCAAATCGCGGGTCGTCCGAGTATTTTTCGTATATCTTATCATAGCCGTATTCTATCGGGACAATATCGTCATCGGCGCTGTGGATCACCATAACGGGCGTATCGCTTGCCGATAAGCCGTCAAGAGCGCCGTATTTCGCGTATTTACCGAATTTCAGCCTGTCATACAGTTTGACGTAGGGCAGCATGGCGTAGATGGAATAGCCCGCCTGCCTTTTGCCTTCGATCTCGAACATATCCGAAGCGGCGGCAAAGCCCGAACATTCCACGGCGGCTTTTATCTCGGGGTGATATTTCAGCACGCTCATGACGCTGTACCCGCCCCAGCTGTGACCGAAAAGCACAACGGGCATATTCGGGTATTCCTTTTCGACAAAGCTTATAGCCGTGTCAAGGTCGATAACGCCCTGCGGCAGACCTCCCACGCCGTCGCCCTCGCTTTCGTCGCAGGCGGTAGCGTCGTAGGCGAACACGAGAAAATTTTTGCTTGCGAAGTGATCGGCAACGCTCATATAAGTATTATGACCGCCGCCGCCGAAGCCGTGCGCGATAACGACTATCCCGTGCGGGCGTTCATGTTCGTTCAGTTCGGGATAGCGGTACATATAGCCCGTGAGCAGCTGCCCCTTATCGGAAGGAAAGGTATATTTCGTAGCGGCAAGCTCTTCAAATTCCTCGATATGGCTGACAGGCTCGGGGGTAGTAAAGCGCTGATCGAAATTCTGCTTGTAAATGACTACCGAGAATATGAAGTCGGCGATATTCAGCACGAGAAATACCGTAATCACAATAATCAATATTTTCATTTTGCTTTTTTTGCTTTTTGCCGATCGTTTCATTTTGTTATCCTTATTATATATTATCTTTATTTACATTCTTGCCAAGCCGATAAGCGCTTTCTTTATAAGCTCCTCGACAGACAGCGACGGGTCTAATTTACCGAGCACCGAAAGCGCTTCGCCTTCGGTATATCCCAGCACTTCGAGCGCCGTTACCGCTTCGCCGATATTCGCCCCCGCGATGTTCACAGGAGCCGCCGCACCCGTCTGCCCGCGCACCGAGATGGTCTCGCCCACAAGCTTGTCCTTAAGCTCCAAAATAATGCGCTGGGCGATCTTCGTACCTATCCCCTTTATCTTAGTGAGCGCCTTGCTGTCCGAAGTCGCCACACAGAGCGCGAACTGCTGCGTATTCATTCCCGAAAGAATCGAGAGCGCCACTTTCGGTCCCACGCCGCTTACCGAGATAAGCAGCTTGAAGCATTTAAGCTCCTCCTTTTCCGCGAAGCCGAAAAGCTCCATAGCGTCCTCGCGCACGCTCATGTATGTGTAGAGGAACACGGTCTCCTTGCCCGCAATCTTTTGCAGCGTGTTGAACGTCGTTTTGCAGGCATAGCCCACGCCTCCACATTCGATGACGGCAAGCTCGGGCTCGGTGTGCGTCAGTTTTCCGTTTAGTGAATATATCATTGTTGTTTTTTCTCCGATGCTTTTATGTTTTCCCACTCTGCGCGGGTGATGGCGAAGACCTTTGTTATGCCGTTTTCCTCGTCGGGGAATTCATCGACCTGACGGCACCCCCACGAGACAGCCGTTTTCGCCGACGGCTCGTTCGTGTATTTCATGTAGGAAAAAATCACGTTGAACGGCAGCTTTTCAAATGTCCGGTCGCGGACGGCGCGGGCGGCTTCATTGGCGCAGCCCTTTCGCTGCATATCGCGCCTGATGTGGTAGCCTATCTCGGGCTTTATCACGCCGCCGATGTTCTGCATGGTAAGTCCGCAGTCGCCGATCATTTCGCCCGTTTCCTTAAGGCACACCGCCCACAAGCCGAAGCCGAAAATGCGGTATCTTTCGATATTGCGGTCGATCCATGCGCGGACGCGGGCTTCGTCAAAGTCGTAGGGGTAATGCCGCATGATCTCGCGGTCGGCAAGGACGGCGTAAAGCGCGTCGAAGTCGTCGGGGGTCATTTCGCGCAGAAACAGTCTTTTGGTTTCAAGCGTCATTGTATGCTTTCTCCTTGTGATGTTCAAAAAGCTGATATATAAGGCTCATAACGGTGGCGATTAGCGCTCCGAACGAAACGTCCGTCAGGAAATGCGCTCCTAAGATTATCCTTGTGAGCATAATTATCATTCCGTAAACAAGCCCCGCAAAAAACAGCGCCGTGCGGTGATCTTTAAGCTTCGGGAATACCCACGCGAACGCGGGGAAGAACGAGACCGCCGCGATATTCATAAGCGCGTGACCGCTCGGGAACGATTCAAAAGCGTTTTTTGTCGTGCCGAAGATCTCGGCTTTGAGCTTTGCAGTCATATCGGGGTCGTAAGCCTTGTACCACGGCAGAAATTCCGTGACCGTAAGCGTGGTGCGGTATCTCGGGCGTGAGAAAAAGCTTTTAATTATTCCGCAGAGATAAGCCACCGCCGTAAGAAAGACAAGCACGCGGATAAGCCGTCCAGTCAGCCGCTTGTCATATCCGCCCTTGCCGCAGGTTATCCCCGCGAAAAACGGCGGCATCATTGAGATCACGAATACAAGCGAATATGTCAGCAGCCGCGGCAGCTGTTCTATCGCGGGAAACGCGAACAGACATTCCTCGTGAGTGACGGCGCCCGTGCCGATAGCCCCCGTCGAAACCGAAAGATACGCGATAAACACGAGAAGTGCGGTCTTTTTCTTTTTGGAAAATCCTTCGTATGACGACACCTGCCCGAAAAGCACGCCGTCAAAGAAATTGAAAGCCGCAAAGGGGATATACTGCCCTATCGTGGTGAGTATCAGCACAGGGGTATTCAGCGGCAGATAAAGCGCATCGGAGATATCCCTGTCATAGCCCGTGCCGACTGCAATAAATATCCCGAACATAAGCATAATCCCGATATGCAGCAGCACGATGCTTTTAATTGACTTCATTGTCTGTTCACCGCCTTTGCGAGAATACGTCTTGTGCCGAGCGAGTAGGCGTGAGTAATGGCAAGCGCCACGGCGTCGGCGGTATCGTCTGGTTTGGGGACTTCCTTTAGATGAAGAATAGTGCGGGTCATTTCCTGAACCTGTTGTTTTTCGGCTCTGCCGTAGCCCGTTATGGAGCTTTTCACCTGCAAAGGCGTGTATTCATAGATCGGAATCCCCGCCTGCGCCGCTGCGAGTAGAGTGACTCCGCGAGCCTGTGCCACGTCGATGCCTGTTTTCTGATTCGTATTGAAGAAGAGCTTTTCGATGCTCATTTCGTCGGGGCGATAGGTCTGTATAAGCACGCGCATATCGTCGTAAATAGCGGTCAGGCGGCGGTCGAAGGGGAGATCGGCGGAAGTAGTAATCGCGCCGAAGCCGACGACCTTAAAAGAGCTGCCGTCGTAATCGAGCAGTCCGTATCCTACTATGGCATAGCCGGGGTCGATACCCAAAATCCTCAACGTGCTCCCTCCCTCAGATATACTTTGTGTCCGTATTTTCACCCATGATATATTATAACACAGCACACTCGATTTTTCAAGTGTATCATTAAACAAATTAATAAGAATGACGCCTGTTATTTAGTATAAATCATTATCGGGCTGTTTCAAAAATATAAATATTTAAACGCAAAGCAAGGGCAAAACAAAAGTCTTAACTTTACCGAATTGCTCTTTATTGTATAATTGCAATAATTTTTTACAAAAAGGCTTGAAATTTACCGAATAATATTGTATAATGATAGTACGACCCGAGAGCGCACGCTCGGAATATTATTGTTATAAGGAGATTTACCAATGGCAAAGATGTTAGACACCATAGGATTTGTTGAAAATGTCGATCCCGAAGTCGGCAAGGCTATGCAGGACGAACTTGCAAGGCAGAGAAGAAATTTGGAGCTTATCGCAAGCGAGAATATCGTTTCCCCCGCTGTTATGGCGGCAATGGGCAGCGTGCTCACCAATAAGTACGCCGAGGGCTACCCCGCAAAGCGCTACTACGGCGGCTGCGAGTGCGTTGACGTCGTTGAGCAGATCGCTATCGACCGCGCCTGCAAGCTGTTCGGCGCTAAGTTCGCGAACGTTCAGCCCCACTCCGGCGCTCAGGCGAATACCGCTGTTTACTTCGCTCTGTTGCAGCCCGGCGACACCGTTATGGGTATGAGCCTTGACAACGGCGGACACCTCACCCACGGCTCGCCCGTAAATATCTCGGGCAAGTATTTCAACTTCGTTCCCTACGGTGTTGACGATAACGGCTTTATCGACTACGACGCCCTCGAAAAGCAGGCTCAGGAGATCAAGCCCAAGATGATTGTAGCGGGCGCTTCGGCTTATCCGAGAGCTATCGACTTCGAGCGCTTCTCGAATATCGCCAAGTCCGTAGGCGCTTATTTCATGGTAGATATGGCGCACATCGCGGGACTTGTTGCGGCAGGTCAGCACCAGTCGCCCGTTCCCTTCGCGGACATCACCACGACCACCACTCACAAGACTCTCAGAGGTCCCCGCGGCGGTCTTATCCTCACAAACGATGAGGCTCTTGCCAAGAAGATCAACAGCGCTATCTTCCCCGGCACTCAGGGCGGTCCGCTTATGCACGTTATCGCGGGTAAGGCTGTCTGCTTCGGCGAGGCTCTTAAGCCCGAGTTCAAGGCTTACGGCGAGCAGATCGTAAAGAACGCGCAGGCTCTCGCAAAGGGACTTGTCAGCCGCGGATTCGCTCTCGTTTCGGGCGGCACCGACAACCACCTGATGCTTGCCGACTTAAGACCTTTCGACATCACGGGCAAGCAGCTCCAGCACGATCTTGACGAGGTCTACATCACCGTCAACAAGAACGCTATCCCGAACGATCCTCAGAGCCCGTTCGTAACGAGCGGCGTTCGGATCGGTACTCCCGCTGTAACGACGAGAGGTCTTGTCGAGGAGGACATGGAAGTAATTGCCGAGTGCATTTATCTGACCGCTAAGGATTTCGCAGGCACCGCCGATAAGGTCCGCGAGATGGTAACGGCTGTCTGCAAGAAGTATCCTCTTTACGAATAATTTTTTCGACTGTTTTATCTATGAAAAAAAGCAGCAGTACCCGCGGATACTACTGCTTTTGATTTTATTTCAAAGTAAGTATTATACAGAAATATTTGATTTTCTTTAAAAAGAAACACGGAAATCAATTTTCAAAAATCGCATAACGATATTTGTGAATTTTGTAGGGGCGCTCTGCGGCATCAACTTGTTGATGCAAACCACGGCTCGTGCCCGTGAGCGCCCGCAAACTGCGCCTTTTGACCCCAAAAAATGGGCGCACACATAGGTGCGCCCCTACAAGACTACCAACATATGGAGCAAAATTGATTTCCGTGAAAAAGAAAGATTACCTATTGCAAAATCTGATAAAATGATGTATAATATATGTATAATAAATATTTGAAACGGAAACAGGCTGCCTCGCACGGGTGTCTGTATTCCGAATAGTTGTATTACGGGAGATATATCATGATA
>JAILFF010000043.1 GCA_024697705.1 Ruminococcus sp. | reverse complement strand
ACCCTTAGTAAGATCAACTTTCTGTCCTTTTGTTAAGCAAACTGCCATTTTAATTACCTCCCGGTATATTTTTATATTAAACGGTTTTTATGCCGTTTTCTGACTTAAATCGAAAAATGTCTGACGATCTGTTCGCTCCGTAAATCTGCATTATTTCGCAATATAATTATTGTAGGGGCGCGCATTGCGCGTCCGTGAATTGCCCGACCGAATTGATCATTCCCGACCTCGCGCAATCCATTTGCAAAAATCGGCAATTTATTTGTTTTCGTACTGATTTTGTGCGTTTTTGTCGGCTTTGATTTATAACTTATATCTTTTATCTCTTATCTTTTATCTTTTATCTTAATATTCCCGCTGCTGCTGCCGCTTTCAGCCACCCGGGGAACTCGGTCAGCAAACGCTCGTAAAGCTCGCTGTCGGGAACTTTCTTGTAATCGTCGAGCGCAAAGAAATCCGCGTTGTCCACCCTTCTTCCGGGCAGATCGTCAAGCGTTTTGAAAATGCCGTATCCCGACCCGTTGATGCCGACAAACTGCCAGAATATCGGGTAGTTGGCAGACTCGGAGATAAGCGAAACAATGTCGAATTCGTTGGATTTTCTGATCCCGCCGTCCGAAATGAAGATGATGTATGCGGGTAAAGGACCGCGCTTGAATTCTTCAATGACCTCGCGCATTACAAGCGGCTCGTTGTTGCCGTAGCCCAGCGAACGCATAAGATCCTGCCAGTCACGCGGAACTGCGGTCTGATAATTCTGAGCCGTTACCGCGGGCATTCTCTGACATTTGGTGCCGAAGTACCAGAAGTCCAATGCGCCGTCGTCGTCAAACTGTATCGCCAGCGGCAGAACTTTGTTTACTACGTCCTGCACGATGCCCTTGCGGTAGCTTGACGTCATCGAACCCGAGATGTCCATAACGAGCGCTACTCTCGCGTCGGTCTGCGTCAGGTTCTTCTTTTCGAGCTGTACCATTATCGGCTTCGCAAGGTTGACGAGCTTCGGCGCTGTTTCTTTCAGCTTCTTCTCCAAAGACACCTTCGGCGGCTTCGTCAGATTGAGCGGAGCCGGCGCAGGCGCGGGAGCCGCAGCGGGCTGCGGAGCGGGAACGGGTGCGGGCGCGGGAACGGGCTGCGGCTGAGGTGCGGGTGCTGCCGCCGACTGAGCCTGCGATTCGGTGGATTCACCGCCGTAGTGCTTCAAAAGCTCTTCAAGACCGCCGTCGAAGCCCTGTGCCACGGCACGGAAACGCCAGCCGTCCTTGCGGTAGAACTCCATCGAGATTATGGCACGTTCGTTCGCGAAATCTCCGCCCGAAAGCTGCATTTCAAGCGGCTCTCTGCCGGGCTGCGCTATCGTGAACGTATGCCCCGCGATCTGTCCCATAGTCCCCGCGCCGTCGATGCTCACCGTGAAAACGAGCTTCTGTATCGAGGCGGGCAGCTTGTCGGGGGTGATAGTGAATACCCCGCCGCCCTCCGCGGGAGCGTAGGTCATTTCGCCCGCGGGCGAGACCGTCTGATTGTAAAAGATCATGTACCTGTCGTCGGAAAGCTTGTCCGCTGCGTCAACGCCGAAGCAGCAGCAGTCGTAGACCGCACCGCCCTTAGTCGAAAGCGTTACCGTAACGGCGCTTCCCGTGTCGATATATTTGTCAAGCTTGTCGCGCAAGCCTCTTTGTATCTGCATTGTGACCTCTCCTTTCGGTGTCGGATACTCATTTACAGTATAACAGATTTTTCATAGATTGTCAAGCAATTTTTATCAAGAACTAATAATTTGTCTATAAAAGCCGCATTGTTGCATAAAGCAACTTTTTCTGACAAAAAAATCACCTTTTTTTCGGCATGGTCAACCCGTCAATTAACTGAATGTACACAGAATGTTAATACTTAATCAGTGATTATATGATAAAATATATTAAACTATGTGCATATCATTAAAACGTTTCAGTTAAACGAAGGAGATACGCAAAAAATGTTTGTACACAAAAAGATAACAGACCTTCGGGACTTCTTTGCCCCGCTGAGAAACCGCTCGGGTCAGTGCGTGTATTTTTACCGCATTAACGGCGCGAACGACGACGTGCGCAAATTTATCCGCGATTACTATAAAGCGGCGCTTGAAAACGGCGTTATCATCGAGGGCAATATACCCAACCCCGATAACAGACAGATCGGCTTTTACGCCGAAAGGCTCGGCACTACGTTCACGCTCGACAAGCAGCGCATAATTAACGATCTTTCAAAATGGCTGCCGCGTATGTCGCCCTACACCCGCGAGACCGTCGGCGGCTCGATTTACGAGGTGCTTGTGGGGCTTAGGAACGAGGGAAAGAACGACGGTATGCTCAAAAACGCCTATATCAAGTTCATGTGCTGGCTTTTCTACAAGTTCGAGCGCATAACCGTGCTTCTGGGCAGCGACCGCGTTCCGAAGATACTCTATGAGGGCGAGCTGACAAACTACGAGCTGCTGCTGTTCTCGGTGCTGACGGGCTCGGGCTGCGACGCCGTTATACTCCAGTACAGGGGCGACGCGGCTTACAAAAAGCTCGACCCGAATTCGGCAAAAAGCGACCTGCTCGAACTGCCGGGCATGATGGCTTTCCCCGACGGCTACAATATCAAAGCCGTCCGCACCGAGATAGCCGAGGAGGAAGAACGCGCCCGTCTTTACGGCGACGCGCCTTCCGTTGTTCCCTGCGTCAACGCATGGATGAAGGGCGAAGGCTTCGACGACGCGAGGACGCTCCTCGTTGACCGCGGCAGGGAGAGCATGACATATTACAGCTGCTTCATGCGGATATTCGGCTGCGAGAGCAAGGTGACTTATCAGAACGATGTGTTCCACCTTCACGCCGACGCGGCAAGCATGGGCAGGAAAACGCTTATCATCGACGAGAAGATACCCGACCCCGACCCCCGCGAGACAGGCAGCGTTATAAGACGGAACTATCAGCGCCCCGAAGACCTGATAAGAGATATGGCGGCGCAGATACGCGCAAACGATATGCAGCTCCAGCGGCTGATGATAAAGGCTTTTGTCGATGTGATGCTTATACAGGTGGGTCACGGCGAGCCGCTCAACAAGCTTTCGATATACGGCGTTTATCTTATCTGCTGGATGCGGCGGTATTACGCGCAGCTCTTCGACGGCTGGACGATGCCGAACGTGGCGCAGATACTCTATCTCGGAAGCGTGCGCGACGACCGCGAGGCTCTGTTCCTGCAATTTATGGCAAGGCTGCCCGTCGATGTGCTGATACTCATTCCCGACGCGGGCGGCAGCTGTACGCTGCGCGACGAGCTGCTTTTCGACAAGCACTACGAGGAATCGGCGCAGCTTGACAAGATACCCCGCGAGGTCTCGGAGCTGCGGCTCGGCACCACCGCATATCATGCCGAACGCGAGCTCGACCGGCTGATGTATCAGGACTCGGGGCTTTTCCGCAATCAGCAATACGGCAGAGCCGATTCGATAACGCTCCGCACCATGTACGAGGAGATCGAGATACTCTGGAACGAGGAAGCCCGTTTCCGCCCGAATTTCTCCACCGATAACGGCGTGGTCTGCATACCCGTGCTGTTCGCGCAGGTGTCGGGCGTAAAGGACGGTGACACCTCCGAATACTGGAAAGCCGTCAGCCGCCTTGTCACCGATGACGCCTACGTGATAACCCGTCAGCTTCCGCTGTCGCTTCAGGGGCAGAACCCGTTCATGAATCAGACGGGGCAGTTCTTCACCCGCGGCGGACTTTACCGCGACGCTATAAAAGCTCACCCGGGCTATCAGTACGGATATTTACGATTAGAGGTGCAGGAGCGCATACTCGACAAGCTCGAAATGCTTCTCGATTCGCGGCTCATAAAAGGCACCTACGAAAACGGCATAGAAAATCTTATCGTGGCGACGATACTTCATCTGCCGCTTGAAATAATGCGGCGCATACAGGCGTTCGATTTCACGAAGGTACCGCCAAAGCTTCTCTACATCAAGACAAGCGAGGGCATGGTTCCGCCCGAGGACGCGATAATCGCCGCATTCCTCAATCTCATGGGCTTCGACGTGCTGTTCTTCGCCCCTACGGGCTACCGATGTGTGGCGAGCTATTACACCCGCGAGGTACTTGACGAGCATCAGCTCGGAGAATATAAATACGATCTGCGCGTACCCGATCTGAGCCGCGCAGCAGAGAAAAACCGCAAACGTGCCGAGAAAGCCAAATCAGGCTCCGGCTGGTCACTTTTCAGGAAAAGGAGTAAATAAAAATGGCAATTGATTTCACAAAACCCGCACCGCAGCAGAACGCAGCGTTTAACCCGACCATAAACCCCGCCCCCACCGCTGCCGCCGCCCCCGCCCCCGGCGCGCAGATGGAGATCGAAGCGGTGCAGTCCTACGACATCGTGGCTGACAGAGAGCAGATGAACCGCGAGCTGGTAAACTCCGAGGAGGTGGACAAGCTTGCCGCGCAGATCGAGGTATATAACCTTGATTCTATCGTTAATTTCGGCGCGGAGACCGCCGAGGCTATCTCGAAATCCTCCGACGCCGTGCTTCGCAATATGTCCATGAGCCAGATCGACGAATCGAGCCAGCTGCTCAAAACCCTTGCGAACATCATGCAGAAGTTCGACATCGAGGAGATACAGGACAACCCCAAGGGCTTCAAGAAGTGGTTCAGCGACGCGAAGAAGCAGCTTGACCGTATCCTCGAAAAGTACCACACCATGGGCGACGAGGTTGACAAGATCTACGTTCAGCTGCGCAAGTACGAGGACGAGATCAGAGTATCGAACAAGACCCTCAATCAGATGTTCGACGCAAACGTTGACTTCTATCATGAGCTGGTAAAATATATCCTTGCGGGCGAGCAGGGCTGCAAGGAGATCGAAGCCTACATCGCGCAGAGACAGGCTGACATGGACGCTACGGGCGACCAGTCGATACAGTTCGAGCTTACCTCGCTCAATCAGGCGCTTATGATGCTCGAACAGCGCGTACAGGATCTTCGTATGGCTGAAATGGTCGCCATGCAGTCGATACCCATGCTGAAAACAATGGAGTTCTCGAACTACAACCTTGTAAGAAAGATAAACTCCGCGTTCATCGTAACGCTGCCCGTATTCAAGCAGGCTCTCGCTCAGGCAGTGCTTCTTAAGAGACAGCGCGTTCAGGCGCAGTCGATGTCTGCCCTTGACGAAAAGACCAACGAGCTGCTGCTCCGCAACGCCAACAACACCGTCGAGACCTCGAAGCTGACCGCGAGAATGGCTTCGGGCAGCTCCATTCAGATCGAGACTCTCGAAAAGACATGGCAGACCATCGTTTCGGGCATCGACGAGACCCGCCGTATCCAGGAGGACGGTCACAAGAAGCGCCTCGAAGATCAGAAGCGTCTGGAGATCATCAAGCAGGACTTCAACTCGAAGTACCATATGCCGAACAAGAAGGAGAACAGATGATGAGCTTTAAAAAGAAGTTTATTGCCGGTACCGCGGCGGCGGTAATGGCTTGCAGCGCATTTGCCCTTCCCGCTTCGGCGGCGACGTTTATTTATCCTTCCGATATCCCGACCTCGCCTTCGGCTCCTTCCGAAACGCCTTCTGCGGGCACCAAGACTTCGGTACAGATAAAGACCGTAACGTTCAGCAAGGTAAGCTCGAACAAGATAAAACTTGCATGGTCGGACGCGAAGGACGCGCAGGTAAGGCTTTACGGCTTGCAGCGATTCAATGAGTCTGCGGGCAAGTGGCAGACGATAGTCACCAAGAAATCCGACGGCATCGCGGGCAACGGCAAGTATGTCTACACCGACACGCTCCCGAGCTCCTCGCCGAAGCAGTACCGTTACCGCGTATGCGTGAAGGTAAGCGACACCAACAAATACGAAGCGGTGAACGGCGTAAGTCAGTTTGCCTCGAATATCAAGGTTTGTCTCGACCCGGGGCATTTCCGGAGCAAGAACGGCGGTACCTACGGCTATTCCGAAGCGAAGGCGATGCTTTCCGTCGCGACGAATATGCAAACCTATCTCAAAAAGGGCGGCATCGACGTTTACATGACGCGCACAAACGACAACATCACGCTGGGCGGCAGCACCAATCAGGACGACGGCAATCAGCTCAACGCGAGAGGTCACGCGGCGTATTATAACAACTGCGACGTGTTCATCTCGCTTCATTCCAATGCCAACAGTGAGAACGCCAACAACTGCGACACGATACATCAGCCGACGGCGCTCAACAAGACGGTGGTATTCGTAAATAAAGTGGCGTACAATCAGTCCTCGGGCGTTGTGGTGAACATGGCGAACCGCATGGGCTACAATATCACGATGAAGAACAAGGAGCTGGGCATACCGACGTGCAGCTGGCTGAGAGCCCGACCCACAACGTACCGTCTGCCGAACTACGGCACGGACGCTTTCGACGTCTACAACGAATCGGTAAAGAAGAAGGGCAAGATAGTATTCCGTATGCTGACGAACGGCGACGATTACTATGCGGTGCTTCGTGCGGCGGCTGAGGACGGCGTACCCGGCATACTTATCGAGCACAGTTTCCATACCGTACCGTCGTACTGCTATGCGTTTATGAACAATTCCGATGTTGCAAAGCATTATGCGCTTTGTGACGCGAGAGCGATAGGCGCGGCGTATGGATTCAAGGTATTGAAATCGATAAAATAATAAAAACAGCAAAAAAACAGCCGTGCGGGGCAATACCCGTGCGGCTGTTTGCCCTCACTTTAGATATGCCCTTGCTTTGCGGTTTGTATTGAAATTTTTACTTTTTTGTGCTATAATGTCTATATCGCTACGCAAAGGAGGTCTTTTGAAATTGAACGATAAGCTCCAAAACACTTTCCTCCGTACCGCCGTCGAATACCTTGTGCTTTGCTTCGGCGCTGCGGCTGCGGCTTTCTCCCTCGAACAAATTCTTATCCCATCGCAGATAATGGACGGCGGTATGGTAGGTATCGCTATGATAATCAGCGCCAAAACACCGCTGCCGCTCAGCGCCCTTACCCTCGCTTTTAATCTGCCGCTCGTCTTCATCGGCGGGAAAAAGCTCGAACGTTCGTTCATTTTCCGCTCGCTTACCGCAATGGCGGTGTTTTCGGGAGCGCTCACCCTTTTCAGCCGCATGAAAAATACCGTCACGCAGGATAAGCTGCTTGCGACCGTTTTCGGCGGAGTTCTGCTCGGCTTCGGCGTGGGGTTGGTGCTGCTCTCGGGCGGCTGTCTCGACGGCACCGAAGCCCTCGCTATCATGATCTCGCGGAAAATAAATGTCTCGGTCGGACAGTTCGTGCTTATATTAAATGTGCTGATCTACCTGACCGCGGGAGCGCTTTTCGGGCTCGACCGTGCGCTTTACAGCCTTATGACTTACTTTATCGTGTCGAAGGTGGAAGACCTTATCAACACGGGTATGCAGCAGGGCAAGGCGGTAATGATAATCACCGACCACGGCAGAGAGATCGCCGACGATATTTACCGCTCGCTCGGCAGAACGGTAACGCTTATTCCCGGCAGCGGGCTGATCTCTGGCGATAAGACCGTCGTTTACTGCGTGGTGACGCGCATCGAGCTTTCGGCGCTGCGGCGGCTCGTCGGACGCGAGGACTACAAGGCGTTCATGACGGTCTCGGACGTTTCGGAGATAGTCGGTTCGCACATCAAAAGCACATCGGCGATACGCCGTTCCGAACAGCAAGCCCTGCCCGATGATGTGGTCATAGCAGAGGACGGTGACGGCACATGATAAGCGTGTATGTATCGCTTGAAAGCGTGCCGCAGGCAGAGCAGCGGCGGCACGCGCACGGTCTGCTGACGGAGTGTCTTGCGGCGGCGGGCGCGGAGTATGCTTTTGAGAAAACGCCGCTCGTTTTGGGCGAACAGGGCAAGCCCTCGCTTGCGGAGCGCCCCGATATTTTCTACAATCTATCGCACGCAGTGGGCGTGTGTGCGTGTTTTGCCGACGCGGACGAATGTGGCATCGACTGCGAATGTGTGCGGGAGTATCGTCCTCGGGTAGCGCAGAGGGTGTTTTCTGCGGACGAGCTGGCGGCTCTCGAAGCGGCGGCGGAAGGTGAGCGGGATATGCTTTTCTTTCGGATATGGACTTTGAAGGAAGCGTTTGTCAAGGCGATAGGCGCGGGGATAGGCTATCCGATGAATACCATAAGCTTTGCGTTTTCCGGCGATGAGATAAGCGCGAACGCAGATGGGTGGCGGTTCGCGCAGTTCATTATTAACGAAACGGCGGTGGTGTCGGTGTGTACGAAAGCAGAGATATGGCAACAGCTAAAAAGAATAGAGACGCATAATAAGCGGTTGATATTGAACATAGAATGTAACGCAAAGTGAGGGCAAACCAAAAGTCTTAGGAAGGGGTTGGCACGAGCAAGCTCGTGCAGGGGAGAACCCTTCTTCAGAAGGGTTTCCCCCACAGACCGTACCTCACAAGACTCATAAGAATCATCAAGCAGCATTTCCGACCAAAAATAAAATCGGCAATTCAAAGAAAGCCTACAAAAACGCAGAAGCAAATAAATCAGCAAGACAGTACAAAAACAAGTGAATTGCCGATTTTATTTGGACGAAAGAGCGAAGCGATTTTCGTCAAACAAAGGCGCGAATGTAATAAATATCATGTTGGCAGGGAATACTGTG
>JAILFF010000022.1 GCA_024697705.1 Ruminococcus sp. | reverse complement strand
TGCGATCAGGGCGGCGGAAAGACCGTCGGCACTATCGGCGACTTCAAGGGAGGCTCTACCGACCATAACATCTGGTGCAGCTCGGAAGTATATCTCCGCAAACACCACCTCAACAACGGCGACTGGGAGCGTCCGTATGATATAATCGAAAACGCTTCCGTGGCGGGTCTTTCCGCTGCCGCTCTTGCCGAGGGCTATCTCGTGTTCAAGGATACTCAGCCGCAGAAGGCTGCCGAATACTTAAAGCACGCCAAATCCCTTTTCGAGGGCGCGGACAAGATCAGAGACTGCTCGGATATCGGCGGTATGACAGGTATGTACAAGACCGAGTCCTGGGTAGACGACTGTATGTTCGCGGCTCTCTGGCTCTACAAGGCTACCGGCGACAAGACCTATCTCGATAAGGTAGAAAAGGAATATATCCCGCTGTTCCCGAAGGAAGAGCAGGATACGGCACGTAAGTTCACATGGGGTCTCTGCTGGGACGATACCTCACAGGGTGCTGCTTTCCTCTACGCTCAGATAACGGGCAACGAGGAATGGACTGCTCATGTTAAGCGTCATCTTACTTACTGGATGGGCGAGGATTCCAAGCCCTTCTTCGGAAAGATAACACCCAAGGGACTTTCATGGCTGTTCCAGTGGGGCTGTCTCCGTCACGCTACCACAACGGCGTTCCTTGCAAAGCTCGGTTCCGATACGCTCTTCAAGGGCACCGACGTCGAGAACAAGTTCGACAAATGGGGCGATTCCCAGATGGACTACTGCTTCGGCGATAACGAGATGGATTACAGCTATGTCCTCGGCATGGGCGAGAAGTCGCCTACGGCTATCCACCACAGAACCGCTTCGGGCGTACACGACGACCACTGGAACGAACTCGGTCAGGAATCCGGCGGAACCGAAGGCTGGCAGACAGAATATGCTCATACTCTCTACGGCGCACTTATCGGCGGACCCGACAGCTCCGGAAACTACGGCGATTACAAGGTCGCAGACTTCCAGTACACCGAGGTAGCTATCGACTACAATGCGGGCTACACCGCTTGTCTCTGCGCCATGATCGACGATTACGGCGGAACTCCTCTCGCCAACTTCCCCACTGCCGAAACTCCGAAGTGGGCTGAATGGGAAGTAGCAGCCGTTCTTAACGGCAAGGGCAACAGCTATTCCGAGATCAAGGCATGGGCTATGAACCACACCGCATGGCCCGCAAGAGTTGCCAAGGACATCGAATACAGATACTACTTCGACGCTTCCGAGATATTCGATGCAGGTCTGACTATCAACGACATAAAGGTCACAAGCAACAGCCAGCAGTATAAGGAAGGCGAACAGGGCTACGGTACTGTAAGCGGTCCTTATGTATATGAGGGTGACAAGAGCGGCAAGACCCTTTATGCAAAGGTCAAGTTCGAGGACGGCAGAGCTATCATGCCGACAGGTCAGAGCGAGCACAGAGATGAAGTACAGTTCAGGATCTCTATCCCCGACGCAGTAGACGGCAAGTCCACCGCGGGCGCCTGGGATCCTACCAACGACTGGTCTTACAAGGGCGGCTTGGCTACCGCTACCGACATAAAGAGCGACGCTGCTCTCAACGAGCATATAACCATGTATGTTGAAGGCGTTCATGTATGGGGCACCGAGCCCGACGGCACAAAGGCTACCAAGTCCGATTACGTCTTCAAGAGAGGCGGCGTCATCAGTGATCCCATTATAACCGCTCCGAAGGTAACTGTTACTGCGGGCACTTCCTCCGCAGCACTTAGCTGGACAGCTGTTTCGGGTGCCGAGAGCTACGGCGTCGTAGAATATGTTGACGGCGCATGGAAGAACATCGCAGAGGTAACTTCGGGCACTTCCTACACGGTCAAGAACCTTGCGGCAGGCTCGACTCACAAGTACGCCGTTATCGTTAAGGCAAACGGCAAATGGAACAAGGACTACTCGAACGCTGTTTCCGTAACTGTCAAGGGATCTTCCACCACCGGCAAATATCCCGTAGTAACTTCCGAGGTCCAGGGCAAGCAGTTCAGACTGAAGTGGACGGCTGTTGAAGGCGCTACCGCTTACGGCGTTGCCTGCTATCAGAACGGCGGCTGGAGAGTAAAGGCTCAGACCAAGGGCAACGTTCTTACCTACACTTCTCCCAAGGGCGTTCGCTCGGGTGTTTACACGGTTGTAGTATGCGCTAAGGTAAACGGCAAATGGGATACCAGCAGCATCAGCAGCAGAAAGTTCACCGTAACCATCAAGAGCTCAACATAACCGTTAAGGGATAAAACATATCCTTTCCAAACATAACAAACAGACCGACAGCCTGTTTACGGGCTGTCGGTTTTTCTTTTATTCGGGTGATAATTTCATCGTTCTATCATTGTATTTCACGGAAATATATGGTATACTGAAAAACGCCGCCGAAAAATCACGATCAATATCAAAAAAGGAGGACGATCACATGATCTATATAACCGGAGACACACACGGCGCATACGACGAATTTCTGAACAGGATATACAAATTTCCCATCACCGAAAACGACACCGTGATCGTCGCGGGCGATTTCGGCTTTGTTTGGAACAGAAGCGAGAACACGATCAACCTTTCAAAACTGGCGGAAGAGCCCTTCATGATCGCGTTTGTTGACGGCAACCATGAGGATTTCGATCTTCTGTACAGCTATCCCGAAGAAGAATGGAACGGCGGCAGAGTACACAAGATCGCGGATAATATCTATCATCTCATGCGCGGGCAGCTTTTCACCATCGAAGGAAAGACATTTTTTACAATGGGCGGAGCATACTCGATAGACAAGCCGATGCGCACCGAAGGCATAAGCTGGTGGCGGCAGGAGCTTCCGAACAGCGAGGAATACAAGACAGCCGAAAGGACTCTCGAAGCCTGCGGATACAAGGTCGATTATGTCGTGACGCATACCGTTCCGCAGTCGGTGATACATTATCTCGGTATAGCGCCCGACCATCACGACGCCGAGCTTACGGGTTATTTCGAGTGGCTTTACGGAAAACTGGATTTCAAGAAATGGTTCGCGGGGCATTTCCATGTCAATAAGAAGATCAGGGATAACGTACTGATACTCTCGGACGAGGTATATGAAATAAGATGAACCGTGCTGCAAAGCCGTGCAGTACAGCGCAACGATCGTGCTGTACCGCACGGCTTTGATTTTATATT
The DNA here is from genome assembly GCA_024697705.1 of Ruminococcus sp. GTDB lineage: Bacteria > Bacillota > Clostridia > Oscillospirales > Ruminococcaceae > YE71. Next base: position 7,071 of record JAILFF010000022.1, on the reverse strand, counting down.
TTATTTAGAACATATATAAATTATCACTAAATTCAAAAATGCCCGTACATTAGTTCATTGTAAATGTCAGAAACATTTACGCCGTAACGCTTGCATTTCCGCGGAATATGTGCTATAATCAATATACTTGTAAATTTGTGGGATATTCCCCGGAAGGAAGTTCTTTATGGAAAAACGAAACTCGTTTTCCGGCTCGCTGGGCTTTGTGCTGGCAGCAGCCGGAAGCGCCGTCGGACTCGGCAATATCTGGCGGTTCCCCTACCTCGCCGCAAAGGACGGCGGCGGTCTGTTTCTCGTGATCTACATCGTTCTTGCGCTGACCTTCGGCTTTACGATGATCGTGTCGGAAATATCCATCGGGCGCAAGACCAAGCAGAGCGCACTGACCGCTTACGGCGTTCTGCACAAAAAATCAAAATGGATCGGCGTGTTCGCCTGTATCGTGCCGTTTATGATACTGCCTTATTACAGCATTATCGGCGGCTGGGTGCTCAAATACTGCATGGTATTCCTGACAGGACAGGGTGCGGCTGCCGCAGGTGACAGCTATTTCGGCGAATTCTACACGGATATGTGGTCGCCGATCATCTTTGATGTGATCTTCCTCCTCGCAACGGCGTTTGTCATTTATCTCGGCGTAAACAAGGGCATCGAGTCGCTTTCAAAGGTGATGATGCCCGTGCTGCTCGTGATGGTGCTCGGCATTGCCGTTTTCTCGCTGACGATCAAGGGCGGCGACGCAGGCAGAACGGGTCTTGACGGGCTGAAGGTATACGTCATTCCCGACCTGAGCGGTCTCAGCTTCAAATCGGTGTTCGTGACCGTAATGGACGCGATGGGGCAGCTGTTCTATTCCATCAGTGTGGCAATGGGAATCATGGTAACCTACGGCTCGTATTTCCGTGACGACAGCAATCTTATGAAATCCGTCAATCAGATCGAGATATTCGATACCGTTGTCGCGTTCCTTGCGGGCGTTATGATAATCCCCGCGGTATACGTCTTTCTCGGGCCCGAAGGCATGAAGGCGGGTCCCGGACTGATGTTCGTGGCACTCCCGAAGGTATTCAACGCGATGGGTTCGATAGGCACGATCGTCGGCGCGGTGTTCTTCGTAATGGTACTTTTGGCAGCGCTGACCAGCTGTATGTCCATTCTGGAGACCGTCGTGGCGAGCCTGATGGATTCCTTCGGCTGGAGCAGGCGCAAAGCGACCATTCTGGAAACATTTGTCGCACTTATCATCAGCATTGTCATCTGTCTCGGCTACAATGTGCTGTACTTCGAGATGCCGCTTCCGAACGGCTCGACCGCGCAGATACTGGACGTTTTCGATTATGTCAGCAATAATATATTTATGCCCGTCGTTGCGATCGGCACTTGTATTCTGGTCGGCTGGATAGTCAAGCCCGATACCGTCATCGACGAAGCGACCAAGAACGGCGAGAAATTCGGCAGAAAGGGTCTGTATATCGCAATGATAAAATTCATCGCACCTGTTATGCTGCTGTTCCTGCTGCTTGGCGCGTTCGGAGTATTCAATAAAATAATGAAATAAAAACAATATCGCCTTAAAACGGTTCCGCGGCTCCATCATGCCGCGGAGCCGTTTTATTGATTCCCCAATTAATTCTTGAAAATTTATGCGCAGGACTGCTGCCGAGAGACAAGGAAGAAAGCCGCAGCTTTGCTGTCGCAAGGCAAGGATTTCTGACTCAGTATCTCGGGAGCAGGACAAGCAGAAAATTCAAGAATTAATTGGGGGAGCAATATATATCTGTCGAAAATCCCCCGAATATACGGTATATGTCTTGTAAACCCAAGAAAAATATGCTATAATTATATAGTACGGGCGTCCCGACAGGCATTAAAGCGGAAGCCGAAAAATCAAACTCAGCAGGAGGACAAGATCATGTTTACACCGATACCGGCAGATACAACGAATATCAAACTGGACGGCAAGCTCACAGAGCTTACCGAGCTTATCGCGGAAAACGTCCACAACGTGTGGGCGGCGGGAAGGATAAAGGAGGGCTGGGTCTACGGAGAACAAAAGGACAGTACGAAAAAGACCACTCCCTGCTTAGTCCCCTATAACGAACTGCCCGAGTCCGAAAAGGAATACGACCGCAATACGGCGACCGAAACGCTCAAGCTCATAATCTCTTTGGGATATAAGATAACAAAGGAGGACGACCCCGCATGACCCTTGACGAGCTGCTCAGGTTCGACGATATTGTCGTACAATGCCATAACTTTCCCGACGCGGATACCGTTGCGTCGGGATTTGCCGTATACTGGTATCTCAAACGGAACGGCAAAAACCCGAGGCTTATTTACAGCGGCGCAAAGGAGATCACAAAACCGAACCTGCATCTGATGACAAGCGCTCTGAACATTCCTCTCGAATACGTTACCGAGCCGTTCGCGCCCCCGCAGCTCCTCGTTACCGTTGACTGCGTTCACGGCGAAAGCAATGTGCGCGACTTCGACGCGGAAAACTACGCCGTTATAGATCATCATCTTATCCGCCGCACACTTCCCTTCCTTAACGAGGTGCGCGGCAATTACGGCAGCTGCTCGACCGTCGTGACGGAAATGCTCCGCGCCGAGAACATTGATATAAACTGCGATACTAACCTTGCCACCGCTTTGTATTACGGACTTTACACCGATACGGGTGCGCTTTCGGAGATAAGCCACCCCGCGGACAGAAACCTCCGCGACTTCGCGAAATTCGACAAGGCGCTCATAACCATGCTGTCAAACTCCATTCTTTCCGAGAACGAGATGCGCATCGCGGGCGACGCCCTTAAGGGCTGCGTTTACGATACCGAACTCAAAACAGCCGTCACCTACACCGATCCCTGCGACCCGAATATTCTCGGCATAATAAGCGATTTTCTGCTGCAAGTCGATACCGTCGAAAGCTGCGTGGTCTATACTCCCGCGCCGCAGGGCTATAAGATCTCCGTCAGAAGCTGTATCGACGCGGTAAAGGCTTCCGAGCTTTCGGATTATATCACCGAAGGCAACGGCGGAGGCCACGCCCTCAAAGCAGGCGGAATGGTCACTCACGAGGTGCTCGGGAACGCCGATATACACGAATTTATAAACTCCCGTATCCGGACGTTTCTGAGCGGTCTGCCCGTTCTCAAGACCTTCGAGGACAAGCTCGATATGACGGGAATGAAGCTGTTCCGCAAGAGAAAACTGGTGCTGGGTTTTGTTCCCTCTACCGATATAGCTCCGCAGGGCGGCGAAATGCTCATAAGAATGCTCGAAGGAGACGCCCGTCAGTACGCCGACAGCGATATATATATAATGGTGGGTGTGCTGGGCGAGGTATATCCGATAAAAAAAGACAAGTTCGAGAGAAGCTATACCCCCTGCGATACGCTGCCCGATATAGCTGCCGAATGTCCTCAGACGATAATACTCGGCGGCGAACGGCGCGATCTTTCGGGATATGTGCGCGGCTGCGTTACGAAAGATTCCTCCTGCGTCCGCGCCCGCCGCATAGACGAGTATATGAGGGTCATCACCGAATGGGACAAGGACAGCCACCTTTTCGGCGCACCCGGGGATTACCTTGTTTGCAGCACCGAAAACGAACATGATTTCTACATCGTAAAGAAAAAAATATTCGACAGGATATACGAAGAGATCCCCGAAGGAGGCGGCGAATAATGGAACTGACTACCGGACTTATCGGCAGAACAAAAAACGAAAACGATCTGAGAGACCCCGAAAAGCTCAGAAACAAACCGAAGATATTCTTTTCATGTCACCCCGACGATTTTAAAGACACCTTTAACATGATCTGCGACGACATCTTCAAAACCCACGACTGCGTTATCTACTGCCGCGGCGACCTGAACAGTCCCCTTCCGCCCGAGATAGACCTGGGGCGCATGACGCTTTTCGTTTTCGCCGTCACCTTTAAGATGCTGCGCGGCGGGAATCTCGCGGCTGACAGCGATCTTCCGCTTGCAAAAAACGCCAAAAGACCGATACTCCCCATCGTCACCGAACAGCTGGTGAACAAGGCCACCGAAAGCAGCTTCAACGAGCTTTACTCTCAGCAGGAGCTTTTCGGCAGCAGACAGTATCTCAACAAGTACAGCAATGACTCTACCGAGATAAGCTACGCCGACAAGCTGAAAAAATACCTTGACTCCACGCTTATCGACGACAAGACCGCGGAGCTTATCCGCGGGGAATTCGACGCCTATATCTTTTTGAGCTACCGAAAGAAAGACCGTCAGTACGCCAACGAGCTTATGAAGCTTATCCACAGCGAACCCGTCTGCCGAAACCTTGCTATCTGGTTCGACGAATTTCTCACCCCCGGCGAGGACTTCAACGAGGCGATACTCAAAGCGGTGCAGAAGAGCAAGCTGTTCACGCTGCTCGTCACAAAGAATCTGCTCGAAAACAATAATTTCATCATGACGGAGGAATACCCCGCCGCGCTGAAATTTCACAAAAGCATTTTCCCCGCGGGAAAGGAATCCGCCGACTATGCGAAGCTCGCCGAGCTTTACCCGAAGCTGCCCGAGATAGTCAGCGCCGCCGACGAGGAGCTTTTCAAAAACGCCCTGCTTGACGCGGTAAAGGACATCGTAAAGCACCGCGAACACGACGACCCCAATCACGATTATCTGATAGGACTTGCTTTCCTTGACGGCATCGACGTCGAGGTGAACGTCGGCTACGGCGTCGAGCTGCTGACAAAGGCAGGCGAGGCGGGACTTGCCGCGGCGATGAAAAAGCTGTACAGTATGTACGATAACGGCAGCTATGTTTCGGTAGATTACGAAAAGGCGATATACTGGGCTGAAAAGCTCTACAACCTCTACCTTTCGGAATACGGAGAAAACAGCCGCGAAACCCTCGAAGCGCTGCACCGAATGGCTGTTTCCTGCCGCAATTCGGGAAAATACCGCAGGGCGGCGGAGCTGCTCGAAAAATGCTATACGCTCGGCATTTCCGTATTCGGCGAAAAAGACCGCGAAACGCTGACGGCATTAAACGACCTTGCTTCCGTTTACAACAAGCTCGGCGACTATCATAAGGCGCTGGAATTCTGCCGAAAAAATTACGAGCTCTGCAAGGAAAGCACCGACGACCCCGTTATTATCATCGGGGCGCTGAGAAATCTTTCATCGGCTTATTACTTCCTTGAAGATTTTGAAAAATCGCTGGAGCTTGACAAGCTGGCGTATGAGCAGAGCCTTCGGACTCTCGGCGAAAAGCACCCGGAAACGCTCAAAGCGATGAACAGCCTTGCCGCGTCGTATTACAAGACAGGCAATATCCAAAAGGAATCAGAGCTTTTCGAGAAAACCTATCGTCTGCGCTGCGAGGTGCTCGGCGAGGAGAATCCGTATACCTTACAGGCGCTTAATAATTTAGCCGTTTCATACAGCGACCGCGGCGACGAACGGAAAGCCTTTGAGCTTAAAATAAAATGCTACGAACTGCGCTGTAAGGTATTGGGCGAGGAACACCCCGACACGCTCATGACGCTAAACAACATAGCAATTTCTTACAGCGAATTCGGAGACCATAAAAAGGAACTGGAGATCGAGGAAAAATGCTACGAGCTGCGCTGCCGTGCGCTGGGAGAGGATCACCCCGACACGCTGACGACGCTAAACAATTTAGCAATTACCTACGGTGAAACAGGCAACCGCCGCAAGGAGGCAGAGCTTGACGAAAAATGCTACGAGCTGCGCCGCCGCCGTCTTGGGGAGGATCACCCCGACACGCTCATGACGCTCAATAATCTCGCAATAGTTATGGGGCAGCTCGGAGACCATGCAAGGCAGGCGGAGCTGTACAAGCGCTGCTTTGAGCTGCGTGCAGGACGTTTCGGTGAAAGTCACCCGGACACGCTGAAAACGCTCAAGAATCTGTATCAGACATACGAGCAGCTCGGCGAAACGGAAAAGGAGATCGAAGCAAGAGAGCGTTATTACCGCATAAGAAGCGGAAAGCTCGGCGAGAGCCACCCCGACATTATCGGTGAGCTTCTGACCATCGCAAACAAATACGACAGTATCGGCAAGCGTGAAAAAGCGCGGGAGCTGAGAGCGAAACACCGTTCGCTTACGGGCAACAAGAAAAATTCGTTCCTTACAAAGATAAACGATATACATAAAGTTCCCGATATGAACATTGATCTATCGAATAAGATAAAATAAATAACAAGCATTTGAAGCAAGAACCAAAAGTCTTAGGAAGGGGTTGGCACGAGCAAGATCGTGCAGGGGATAACCCTTCTTCTTGCACGAACTTGTTCGTGCAAAGGGTCTTCCCCCACGAAGCGTGCGGCGGTCGGAATCTTACGGTAAAGTGCAAAGCGAATAGCTCAAAAATAAAATCGGCAATTTCAAGAAAATCAAACAAAAACGCAGAAGCGAATAAATCTGCAAGTCTGTTCGGAAACAAAGAAATTGCCGATTTTATATTTGCGGAAGAGCGAAGCGATTTCCGCAAATCAATAGCGCGAGGTCGGGGATTTCTGCACGGGCGGGGCAATTCACGGGCTACATGACAGAGCTCTTCATCACCATGAGGATATTTCACAACTTCGCGCTTTCATTGCGTGAAAATCGCTTCGCTCTTTCACGCAAAAAATTCGGCAATTTCCTTGTTCCCGTACAAGCTTACAGATTTATTCGCTTCTGCATTTTTGTTCACTTTTCTTGAAATTGCCGATTTTATTTTTTGCCTTTTGCTTTCTGCTTTTTACCGGGATTTTCTTAGAGGGTCGGCTTTTTTATGCGCCTGCGGCGCATATGGGGCTCTGCCCCATGCCCCGCTAAGGGTGCGCTGCCCCCTTAGAACCCCTGCAAGGGGCGCGAGCCCCTTGACCCCGTTTCCGCTTCGCGGATTTCTCCGGTCGGCTTTCTTAAAATGCGCATTGACAATCCCTATATATTTTGGTATAATTATTATCAAAATAACCATGTGCATACGGTCCGAAATCGGCATATTGCACGGTACGGAAAGAGAGGCTTTCAGCAAAATGTATGATTATCTTATCGTCGGCGCGGGACTGTT
>JAILFF010000010.1 GCA_024697705.1 Ruminococcus sp. | reverse complement strand
GCCGCACTGATCATCCCTTTTGAGCAACAACTATTTGCGGGGCGAAGCCTCCGCATAATATCGTCCGCGAAGCGGACACCGTAACTGTTCACTATTCACTATTGACTATTAACTTTTTTCAGGAGGTGTTTATTATTATCGGTTTCAAAAGAAACAAACCGCTTCCCGTTTTTACACGGGTGACAGCGGACGGCGGATATTCCCGCGGCGAGGGCTTCCGCCTCGCGCCGCAGACGGGCTGCAATGAGGAGGGTCTTTACGAAGCGCTCCGCAGAAACGTCCCCGTCATCGACGCGGCAATTATGAAGCTCGTCAGGCTGACAGGCGGCTTTTACTTTGAATGTAAAAACAAAGCCGCTGCCGAAGAGCTTACCCGCTTTTTTGCCGAAATACCCGTCGCCGTGTCGGGCTGCTCCCTCGAAACGTTCACCGAAATGTACCTCGACTCACTGCTTACCTATGGCAGAGCACTCGGCGAAATTCTCGTCAGCGAACGCACACGAAGCATCGTCGGGCTTTCCTGCGCCGACTGCACGCTCTATTCGGTAAGGCAGTCCGCAGCTTACGGCTCCGTCACGGTCTTCGACGCGGCTACGGGCGACAAGCTCAGATTCAGCCACCCCGAAAGGCTGCTCTATTCCGTAGCCAATCCCAATGCCAAGCACCCCGACGGCACCTCGCTGCTGCGCGGTCTTCCCGCTTTAAGCTCAATTCTTATGCGGATATACGAGACCGTCGGGCAGAATTTCGACCGTGCGGGGAACGTCCGCTATGCCGTGACCTACAAGCCCTCCACCGAGAACGACGCGGCGTTCGCCGCCGAAAGAGCCGCCGAGATCGCCCGTCAGTGGGCGGACGGTATGCAGTCAACAAAAGCGGGGGCTATCAAGGATTTCGTGGCGGTCGGTGATGTCGCTATCAAGGTGATAGGCGCGGACGGCGTTATCCTCGATACCGAGATACCCGTGCGTCAGCTGCTCGAACAGCTCGTGTCGAAGCTTTCAATACCGCCGTTCCTGCTCGGGTTCAGCTGGTCTTCCACCGAAAGAATGAGCAGTCAGCAGGCAGATATCCTCACAAGCGAGATCGACTACTACCGCCGTCTGCTCGGTCAGATGATAATGAAGATCGTTCATCTGTACTGCGCCCTCTGCGGTATCGACGAGCCTGTCACGCTTAGGTGGGAAAACGTTGATCTTCAGGACGAGGAATCGCTTGCACGGGCGCGGCTCTACAATGCTCAGGCTGAAAAGGCAGAGCTTGAAAACGCCGCACTCGCGGGGCGTACCCGATAATTCGGAAAGGAGGAATGTCTGTGAATAACACTCACGAAAACGAACCCGACATGACCGCCATACCCGCGGAGGACATGGCGCTCATCAACAAGCAGGCGCGGCGGGAGCTTTCGCCCGAGGAGGTGTACACCTTCCCCGTCGTGCTGTGCGACAACGAGACCGACCGCGACGGCGAACGCTTTTCCTTGGCGGCGCTTGAAAAGCTCGCGGAGCTGTTCGTCGGAAAGACGGGCATCTTCGACCACGACCCGCGTGGGCGCAATCAGACGGCGAGGATCTACTTCGCCGAGACCGTCACCGACAGCGAGCGTGTGACCCGCAGCGGCGAGCCTTACACCTGTGTTCGGGCTAAGGCGTACATGATGCGCACCGACGGCAGCGCCGATCTTATCAAGGAGATCGACGGCGGCATAAAAAAAGAGGTGTCCGTGAGCTGCGCCGTCAGCCGCAAGACCTGCGGGCTTTGCGGCGCGGATATGCGCGTTTCGCCGTGCAGCCACATCAGGGGACATTATTACGGAGGAAAGCTCTGCGACGTAGTGCTTGACGGCATTACCGACGCTTACGAATGGTCGTTCGTCGCCGTACCCGCGCAGCCCGCTGCGGGCATCACAAAGGCTATGGAGGGAGTAAGCGAGAAAGACCTCTCGCGTGAACGCCGCGCCATGCAGGAGCAGCTTTCGCTCGACCGCGGCGAGATCGGGCTGATGAAGTCGGCGCTCATAAGCGAAGCCGTCAGACTGGGGCAGTTCTGCGTTCCGCCCTACGAGCCCGAAACGGTGAAAGCCCTCTGCGGAGGAATGTCGGCGAACGAGCTGATATCCTTCGTCGAAAAGACCCGCCGCCTTGCAAGACCCGAACCGGTCTCCCCCGCGCTCAAGCCGCAGGAGCCCGCTCCCGAACCGAAGAGAAATTCGCTCTTCAAGATCAAACCCGTTAAGTAAACGCTCTCCGACTTAACGCCGCGTGAACGCCGCGGCTGCATCTCCCGACAGAAACGGCTGAACATACGGCAGAAGTCAAAGACGTTCATTCAAACGATTTTTCAACCAAAAAAGGAGAAATGATTATGTATAACACTATCAAGCTTGACAAGTCGCTCTATTCCATCACCGGCAGAAGCTTCACCGAGGCGCTCGCACAGCTCGACCCCGACAGCGAGTACAAGGACACCGAGCTTGCGGGACTTGACGCCTTTGAAAGACAGCTTAAGCGCTTCGACATCAAGGTAGCGGGCGCGGGCTGCGACAGGGTGGAGAAGTTCTTCCTTTCCGCCGAAAGCGCGGTGCTTTTCCCCGAGTACGTGCGCCGCATGATAAAGGAAGGCATGGACGAAGCGTCTATCCTTCCCGACGTAACGGCTGCGACCTCCCGCACCGACGGCTACGACTACCGCGCTCTGAGCGTATCGGTATCGGGCAGCGAGACGGGCATTTCTCAGATGGCTTCGCTGCCGCAGACCACGGTAACGCTTGCAAACTCCGCTACGGCGCTTGTGAAGTTCGGCAGAAGGCTTTCCTGCTCGTATGAGTCGGTAAGAAAGCAGCGCCTTGAAGCGTTCGGCGTGATACTTAAGACCCTCGGCGCACAGATATCTCGTGCGATAAACGCCAAGTGCGCGGACGTGCTTTCCGCCGCCGCTTCTTCCGTGACCTATTCGGGCACCATCACCTACGCCGACCTTGCGGCGTTCTGGGCTTCGATGACCGCCTGCGACATGGACGTTATGCTGTGTTCGCCCGCGATGATGGCTACCATTCTTGCGCTGAACGAGATGAAGTATTGCGTCAGCGACTTCATGTCCTCGGGCAGAGTGGTCACTCCCTACGGCGTTACCATCATCAAGTGTCCGTCACTGGCGGATAATGTGGCGCTCGGCATTGATTCGAGCTGTGCGGCGGAGGTGATCTACGGCACCGACGTTATCGTTGATTTTGACAAGCTCATTTCGACGCAGTGCGACGAGATCGCCGCTTCGATACTCTGCGGGGTTTCGGTACTGACCACGAGTGCGGTGAAGAAGCTTGCTCCTGCGGCTGAGAATGACGGATAATTAAACAGCAAAGGGCGGGAGGGCGGACAAAAAAGATAAAAGATGAAAGATAAAAGATAATAGATATTTTGAACCGAAAAGCGCAAGCGAATAGCTCTGCAAAACAGTACGGAAACAAGGAAATCGCCGATTTTCGTGCAACAATTGCGCGAATGTAGGAAAAATCGTGATGGTCGAGTAATTCACCGGCGAGCAACTCTCGACCCTACATACGTGGAAAAATAGACCCAACAGGGCAAGCGGCGGGGGAAAGCGCCCGCCCTACATCTTGTCAAAATTGAAAGGAGGAGCCCATGACAACAAACAACATCAAGCAAATGTTCTGTAATATTACAGGTGCCGACCCCACCGACACCCGCTGGTCACAGCTTATCATAAACGGCGAACAGCTCGTGCGGTCACGGCTTTCCGTTGACGAAAGCAGTCTCGATACCGCCGAGAACTCCTGCTGCGAATTCGCCGCCGCCGCTTCCGCTTCATACGAATACGTCTGCATAATGGCGGATAAGGAAACGCCCGTCATGAGCGAGAACGGCACGGTCGGCATGAGGCGCAGCTTTCCGCAGCTTGTCAGCGATATGAAAAAGCTCCGCGACAGCGCCTTCGAGGTCATCTCGGCGGCGGGGCTTACGGGCGGCGGCTTCGCCTTTACGGCGGTCTGAAAGGTAGGTGGCGTTTATTATCAGCGATGAAATTATCACTTCGATAAGCGAAAAGCTCGAAGCCGTCGGATTTACCGTCAAACGCGATTACATCGACGATATCAACGACGATCTGCAAACGGGCGGCTACCCCGCATTTATCAGGGTGAAAAGCATAAGCCTCGGCGAGTACAATCTGCGTTACTATCTTAACAACACCATATTACGCTGCTTTAAAGAGGTCACGCTCGTTATCCGCGCTCTCGGCAGCGGCGCGGGATTCTCGGGCGCGGAGACACTCTCCGAAATGACCGAAGCCGCCGCCATGACGATCTACTTTGATACGGGCAAAGTTATAAAGAAACTCTCATGCGGCGAGATAAAGAAAAACATGGCTCTCGGCAGACTTGAACAGGTCATAGAGCTTACCGTAGCCGATTCCGTGACCTACGAAGAGCCCGAGGATATTTCGGACATATCAGAAACGGAGGAAACATAAATGACACCAGGCGGAGAAAAATTCATGCTTTTCTATGACCCGAACGTTTTCTATTTCGATACCATGCAGCTTTCATACAGCGCGAAGATCGAGGAAACGCCGCTGCTCGATTCGACCCTTTACCGCAAACGCGCAGGCAGCGGAAGAAACACTCTGAAGCTTACAGGCAGACTTACCTTCGAGAGCATACCCTCGTACAAACGGCTTATTGACGCCTTTGCTACGGGCGTAAGAATGTTCTATCTTAACGGTGAGGAATACGATAACAGGACGCTGCTTTCGGGAAAGATAACCTCGGAAGAGGGCACGCCGTACCTTACCTGCGAGCTTATCCTTACGGAGGTGAGTGAATGAGCGGAGAGCTTTCGGTAACGATAACCGATACCGACGGCGTGACAAAGACCTTCGGCGCCGACCAGACCGCCGATCTGTATTTCTCTAAGGAGCGCTACACGCCGTTCAGCCTTTTCAAAGGCACTTTTATCGAGCCGATAACGAACAAGCGGGTGCGCGAGGTCTGCCTTTACCGCGGTTCGACCCTGCTGCACCGCGGCACGGGCGACAGCGCAGAATACTTCTTCGAGCGCGGCACGCCAAAACTTAAGATCGCTTCCTACGGCTATTCAAAGCAGTTAGGACAGGACTTCGCCGAACCCGGAATAATCCCTACGCCCACGCTTGACACGATAATCGGCGGTTCGGGCATATACGGGATATCCTGTCAGCAGAACACCTCCACGGTGCCATACGTCTACTACGAGGAAAAGACCACGGTATGGGACGCGGCTTGCATTTACACGATGAAAGCCTATCGGAAATACCCGTTTATCCGCGGGGCGAACACCGTGCTTTGCTCGCTGCCGTCGGCGGAGCAACAGACCTTTCAGCGCCCTGCTTCGTCATTGGTACGCTGCGGAAAGGGTCAGCGGCTGGGGAATATTTTCTCCGACGTGTACACGCAGGACTTGAACGGCGACTGGACTTATCATCTCGGCAACAGCTTCGCGGCGGCGCAAAACATCACGCGGGCGAAATACTATCCTCCCGAGCGCGAATGGGTGTACGACCTTAACGATCAGCTGAAATACTATATGTACTTTTCCGACCGCGGCAGGGAATACATATCGGCGACGTTCAAGGGCTATCTCGGCGAGGACTTATGCGACAAGGTTTCGCTCACGCTGCCGAATTACACCGGCTCTCCCGAGATAAGCAAGCTGACCGTTCGTGCTTCCGCGGCGGGCGTTTTCACCGATTTACAGTTCTATTTTGACAGCTTCTGCAACAATACATAACACAGGTATTAATACTGTTAATCATCAATAAGTTTTGCCCCGAAGCGCTTTAAAACGTTTCGGGGCATTGTATTATTATTCGGTTACTGAGGCAAATCAGGATTTATAGTAAACGAAATAATTATTTAGACATTGATTGTAGGGGCGAGCATTGTTCGCCTTCACAAGCATTTTGATAATTCAACGTTTGATTCTTTTTGATGTATATTATTATCAAATGCTCCGAACTGTAAAGATATTCTCTCTGCTTCATTCACTGATATTCCATATCTG
>JAILFF010000225.1 GCA_024697705.1 Ruminococcus sp. | reverse complement strand
GCTAACTCCAACGCTAAGACCGCTTACAACGCTGTTGCTGAGATTCTCGCTGACGCTGAGACCGCCGGCTACACTAAGAACTCTGTAATCACCGTTACCGACTGGTCCAACGCTATCACCGGTAAGACTGCAATCGAAGCTCGTGATGTTAGCACGATCACCGCTAAGGGCGACAAGAAGATCGCTGAGGTTCTCGCTGAGAACGGCGACGAGGCAGGATGCTTCATGGTAGTTAAGGCTAGTATCAACAGCCAGGATTCCTTCGTAGTATTCTGGGCTAAGACCAAGGTTGATAACATGGTTGGTCGTTATCCTGATGCTTACACTTGGGATGAGTGGAAGGACAATGGCGGTAACGCTCTGAGCATCGAGTCTTATAAAGCTCCTAACCAGCTCGGCAGAACCGGTGAAAGCTTCTCGTAATCTGAGCGAGTTGTGAACTGAGCTTAATGAGGCTCATAGGTGTAACACCAAATAGGTAATACCTTCCCCCTCTGTTTAGGCAGAGGGGGATTTTTATGGAGGTAAGTCATGGCGGTAAGAAAAATATTGATCGGCACAGTGTTGGCTACGGCAATGATCGGCGGAGCGTTGTTTTTAAGTTTGACGGTAAGCCGCAGCGCCGATGAGATCGACGTCGGTACGGAAAACGACGTAACAATAGGCGTGGTAAGCGAACTCCCCGACGGACTGACACTCTTCACCGACAACAGCGGTACACTTCCGCCAATGTGGAAGGTCACTCACGGCGCAGGCACCATGTATATGCTCGGCTCGATGCACGCAGTCCCCGTCGATTGCTACCCTCTCGACAGCCGCGTTAAAGCAGCCTACGAGAGCAGCTCGGCTGTGGCTGTCGAGCACAAAAACCTTGACGCCGCCGACTTCCTCTCTTCCTCAAACACCACCGTTGATACTTCGGGCGTATGTGCCGACGGTGATGAGCTGAAAAATCATCTCAGCGAGCGGCAGTATCAGCTTGTACGAAGCGCGGCAGAAAGCTCGGGCTTTGACCTCGAAATTCTTGACAAAATGCTGCCGTGGAGCGTATACAACAACATTTCTCAGATAAGCGGCTCGGACGGCGGCAGCGCGAGGACCGATATCGGTATCGACAGAGTATTTCAGATACAGGCGAATATCGACCACAAGCGCAAATACAGCATCGAAAGCGACCTGTCGCGAATAGAGCTTTTCCCGAAAATGCCCGAGGACTCGCTCGGCGCGATGATCGAGAACGAGCTGACGACCGATAACTACAATGATCTGTACAAGGCATGGAGCACAGGCGATCTTGATATGCTTTTCCAAGCCGAGTTCGGCACAGGCGATCTGACAGGCGAGGACGCGGCTGCATACGAGCGCGGCGTGACGTATCTGCTGACCGACCGAAATATCGCCATGGCTGATAAGGCAATGGAGTACCTTGACAGCGGCGAGACAGTCTTCTTCATTGCGGGTGCAGGGCATTTCTGCGGCGACAAAGGAATACCCGAGCTGCTGAAAAGCAAGGGCTGCACAGTCGAAAGAATAACAAAATAACACATAAAAACCCCTCGGCAAACAACCGAGGGGTTTGATTTTAATTAAATAAGTCAGTTCAGAGATCAGACACCATACTTTGCAGTATTTACCTTGATGCCGACGCCCATAGTGGACGCAACAACAACGCTCTTGAGATACTGACCCTTAGCAGCAGCAGGCTTAGCCTTTACTATCGCCTCAACTAAAGTGTTGAAGTTCTCCTCAAGCTTGTCCTTGCCGAAGGAAGCCTTGCCGATCGGGCAGTGAATGATGTTGGTCTTGTCGAGACGATACTCGATCTTACCTGCCTTAGCGTCGGTAACAGCCTTGGCAACGTCGGGGGTTACGGTACCTGCCTTGGGGTTCGGCATAAGTCCGCGGGGACCTAAGATCTTACCGAGACGACCAACAACGCCCATCATGTCAGGCGATGCGATAACAACGTCGAAATCCATCCAGCCTTCCTTGACGATCTTGTCAACGTAATCCATACCGCCGAAATACTCAGCGCCTGCTTCCTTAGCAGCGTCAAACTTGTCCTCCTTGCAGAAAACAAGAACTCTTACCTTCTTACCGGTTCCGTTGGGAAGTACAACAGCGCCTCTTACCTGCTGGTCTGCGTGACGGGAGTCAACGCCCAGACGGATATGAGCCTCGATGGTCTCATCAAACTTAGCCTTAGCATTGGTAGCGGCAAGGTCGAGAGCCTCGGAAGCGTCATAGAGCTTTGCTCTGTCAACAGTCTTAGCGCTGTCAACATATTTCTTTCCGTGTTTCATTATTAAATGTCCTCCTTAAAAGTGGTCATGACGGAAGTCGGAATTAACCGATCCTCCCACCCGAGATAATAAATCTCTTGGCTCTTCCTTAGTCCTCTACTACAACGCCCATCGAACGGCAGGTTCCGGCGATCATGCTCATAGCGGTCTCGATGCTTGCGGCGTTTAAGTCGGGCATCTTGGTCTCAGCGATCTGACGGATCTGATCCTTGGTGATGGTAGCGACCTTCTTCTTGTTAGGCTCGCCCGAAGCTGTTTCGAGCTTGCACGCCTTCTTGATGAGGACTGCGGCAGGCGGAGTCTTGGTGATAAACGTAAAGGAACGGTCTGCGTAAACGGTGATTACAACAGGAATGATAAGACCCATGTCGTTCTTTGTTCTCTCATTGAAGTCCTTGGTGAACGCCATGATGTTTACGCCGTGCTGACCGAGAGCCGGTCCGACCGGGGGTGCAGGAGTTGCCTTTCCTGCGGGTATCTGAAGCTTGATTAAGCCTACAACTTTCTGTGCCATTTCTATTCGCACCTCCAAAAAATTGTGGTAAACGAGCTGTGCGAGCTCTCCCACTTTGTGACGCCCCGCCTTCTGCGGAGCTTAACTTCTTTAATCAGTCCTCCGCGACCACCTGAGTAACAGGCAGTGAAACGGGGGTCTCTCTTCCGAACATCGTTACGACTACTTCAACAGTCTGCGCTTCGAGGTCGATACTCTCGACTCTGCCCGAGAAGCCCTCGAACGAGCCGGTAGTTACCTGAACATTGTCGCCGACCTTGAAATCCACTTCGAGCGCCGCCGAGGACGTCTCAACGCCCAGCGCTTCAACTTCCCTGTCGGAAAGCGGAACAGGCTCGGTGGGAGTGCCGACAAATCCCGTAACGCCGCGGGTATTTCTCACGATGTACCAGGTGTCGTCGGTAAGAACCATTTTTATCATAACGTAGCTCGGAAAGCGTTTTCTTTCCGCCTCGACCTTCTTGGAATCCTTAACCTCGGAATAGCTCTCCATAGGGATGCGTATTTCCTGGATAAGCTCCTGAAGTCTGCGGTTTTCAACTACCTTTTCAATATTCTGCTTCACCTTGTTTTCGTAACCCGAATAGGTGTGGATCACATACCATTTTGCACTGTCTGCCATTTGTATACCTTCCCTTCAAATATTGAATAGATAGCCGTGATCGTCCAAGACTTAAGAGCCGATGCCGAGCAGCGCGTTTACGGCTACTGCCAGCAGGCTGTCGATACCGAAAAGACCAAGACCGCAGATAGCGACGACCGCAAGCACGACGCCGGTATTATTAACGACCTTTTCTCTTGTCGGCCAGACGACCTTCTTGATCTCCGATCTGAGATCGCGGAAATACTTTCTGATCCCGCCCTTGTTCTTCGCATCCTTACCGTCCTTTGCCGAAGCCTTCTTGGTCTCGTTCTTCTTCGGCTTGGTCCCCTTTTCATCGGACTTCTTGATATTCTCGGACTCGGACTTGGACTTCTTGGTAACTTCCGTTTTCTCCTTGTCTAAGCTGGTTTTCGCCTGCTTATTTTTGGGCTGGGCTTTTTTTGCCATGTAAGAAAGCTCCTTCCCTCAAAATCACTTAGTCTCTTTGTGAACAGTGTGCTTCTTGCAGAATTTGCAATACTTGTTCATTTCAAGTCTGTCGGGGTCGTTTTTCTTGTTCTTCTTGGTGTTGTAGTTTCTCTGCTTGCACTCAGTGCAGGCGAGGGTGATCTTAACTCTCATGTTCGGCACCTCCTGATAGAATTTACACTTGCCGGGGAACTTAGCGGCAGGTGCGGTCTGCCTCCCTCATACGCTCGCAAAAAAGCGCGGCGCGAGGTAACTTTTGAAATCCGCGCCATAAAAAACGGCGCAAAAAAATATACCCCATAAAGAGGTATATTTATTATAGCATATTTAAGCCGGTTTGTCAAGAGCTTTTATGAATTTTTCGTAAAATTTACTATTGAAAAACCGCGCTTGCAGGCTCATCTTCTGCGCTTCGATCTGCTCTGACTGCGGCTCTGATAATCCTCGATTATCTCCTGCGGAACTTTCATGCGCTCTGCCGCGTCGGTCAGCACCTTCGTGACCTTTTCCTTGTCGAAATTCTCGACGAGCTCCCTGGTGCGCCCCAGCGCTTCTTTCCCAAGCTCTGCCTGATACTGGTAGATAGCGTCGAGCTGCGCCAGCGCCTTGACCTCAAGGTCCTGATATACCTTCGTGATGTCGCGGACGATGTTGCCGCGTATGTCATCGTAGTTTTCGAGCGCTATGTCGATGATGTCCGTCTGCTTGCGCCTGCCCAGTATCTTGCTGAACGAGTTCATCGTGGCGGGCGGGAACGAATCGGAGGTGCCGATAAGCTTAACCACCGTCACCTGACGTGTTACATTGTTGCCCACCGAGCGCATCAAACGGTCAACGCTCGTCGCCTGCGTAACCTGCGAAAGATCCTCGATGCCGAGCTTCTTCGCCAGCCCGCGGCTCATCTTCTCCACAAGCTCGTCGAGGCGCTGACGATGATACTCTATGCAGGTGCGGTAAGCCTCGCCTACCTTCTCCATAAGGTACGAATAGAAATACTTCTCTATGTCCTCGGGCTGATACTTCGGCTCGAAATTCTCGTCAAGCTCGCGGCATTTGAGTATGCTCTGACGAAGCTGCGCGAAGAATTCGTACATCCATTTCTCAGCCTCCTGCTGCATCTCGGTCACGCTCAGGTGAAGCACGGGCTTGCACTCTTCGAGCGCCGCCGAAAGCCGTGAGCATTCCTCGTCAAAGCTCTTCTGCTTGTCTTCGAGCTTTTTCGAGTCAAGCTCAGCCATTTCCGAGAACATATGCAGCTTGGCGTTTGTCTCGTTCACGAGGTCTTCGAGCATCGTCATCACGCGGTCGTTGCGGATAATATCCTTTTTCATGATGATATCGCGCTGCAACGAAAGCTCGAAGCGCATGAACTGCGTTTCGTAGAACTCTCTTGTTCCCTTGTCGGGAAGGCGCTGCTGACGAAGCTTTCTGCGAAGCTCGTCGGCGCCGCTTATGCCGTACACGAACGAATTCGGCACGATCTTCTCGGCAAGCCGCTGAAAACGCTTCAAAATGCGGTCAACGTCGCGCTGCGAATCGAGCGCGTCGATCATGTTCACGAGTACGTACAGTATCCCGAAGCGGCGCGGCTGAACGTGCTGCGAAAGATACAGCTGTTCGCTCTCGGAGAACGGCAGCAGGCAGCTCGCCGCGTACATTATCGCGTCGGCGTTGACGAGGTACTGCGTTACGCGCATATCGAGGTCGTTAAGGTCGGAAAGTCCCGGGGTGTCAACGAGCCTTATCTCGCGCAGTATCGGCGAGGAGTCCTTTATTTCGAGATAATCCACCTTCGCGGGGAACATCTTCATTTTTACGTCAAGGCGTTCGCGGCAGATATCCTGCATATCGAGCGGCACACGCTGCCCGTTTTCGAGTACCGCCGCCGCCGAGCTTTTCTCGCCGTATGAGATCTCATTGATGGTGTAGGTCTCGGGCGAAACGTTCGAGGGCGCTACCTCGCGTCCGAGCAGAGCGTTTATTATCGTGCTTTTTCCGCGCTTGAAATCTCCGAGTATAACGAGCGTGAACGGCTCCGTGCTGCGCTTTTCGATAAGCTCCAGACGGTCGCCTATTTCGTTTACAAAATCCTTGCCGAGCGTTTCGGCGATCTCGCCGTCCTTCTGCATCTCGCGGAAAACGCTCATTATCTTATCTATATCCGTGCGAGCGGCAGTGCTTATTATTTCCATATTATCCCTGCCCTCCCGAAAGAATTACGCTGCTTCTGACATCGCAGACCTCGCCGCTGAACTTGCGGTTCTCGGGCGGCTCAAGATCGGGGCGCCACGAAAACAGCGATTCGCACGAAAGAAACTCCGCGGAGGCGACGATGCGGCGCTCCATCTCGGAAAAAGAGGAGTCCTTTGTCAGACTGCGGGTAGTGGTCATCTTGTTTCTTTCTATGCTCGTGTTTATCTTTTCGTTCCTGATGTCGTTCTGTCCTCTGCCGAAGAAATCTATGTAGCCCTTTTCGAGCAATCCGACCAATGTCTCGGCATAACGTCCGGGATTATCCATGCAGATCATTCCCGCACGGTCGGAGGTTATATCGGCGTCATGTATCCATTCGGCAAGCGCACCGACGATCTGCGGATTGACAGCGCCCTTAAAGCTGCGCTCGGACGGACGGTAGGCGTTATTGTTGTTGGTGTTAAGATAAGTAAATGCCCAGCTGTACGTGCAGTGATTGTTCTGTATGCGCCCGCACTCGCAGCCGATGAGCAGTTCAAGCTCCTCGGGTGTACACATCTCGATAAGCTGCGAAGTAAGCACGATGCAGGGGTCTATCATATCGGTCGCTATCGAATAGATGAGCGGTCTGTCATAGTCCTTGCGGATAAGCACGACAGGCAGCGCAAGCTCCAGTCGTTCGCAGCACTTTTTAAGCATCAGAAATATATCGGAATATTTAAGCGAGCCTGCCTGTTCGCATTTTACGAAAAGGTTTCTCGCTTCGACCGTTACGTCGGTGGTATTTATTGATCTCGCAAACTTGTTCCAGCCGGGCAGACCTACTATCTTCTGTCTGACGGCAAAATCGGAATCGAACGCATAGTCAAGCTGTCCGTCGATGATGTGATTTTTGAACGAGCGAGTGTATATATTAAGGTAGCTCCCGAAATCGGTGTCGATATTAAGAAGCGGATTCTCCGCCACAACGGCAGAACTCATAAATGAAATTCCTCCCTTTTAGACTTGTCCGACGGGTGCGGACAGACTGAACTATACTCAAATCTGTTCCGATCTCGGGTCAAGCTCCGAACAGATTTGAGTATGCACCGAACGCGGGATCTGCTCCCGCCTTCGGACTTCGCCCATCAGGCGTCAGCCGCAGCCGTTCCGCTCTCTTCCTCGGGGGCGGCGACAGGCATTCCCTGATCGGTAAGAGCCTTTCTTACGGAGAACGCTTCGGATACTATGCCCTGGGCACGCTGCGCTATGGTGTGCAGTCTGTCCATTTCGCGCTCAGATACGGTGCTCTTCTCGTTTTTGAGCGCGTTCAGATTGTCGAGAGTCTCCTGCGTATCGCGGAGGATTATTTCCGTTTCCTGCTCTATCTTTGCTTTCAGACCATCGAAAGCGTTGTATACCTGACGGCGCACCGTCTCGGTAAAGTCGTTGTTCATGCGCATCTCATGGAACTGCTTCTTCATCTGCGCCTTGAAATTGTCCTTGTAGCGGTCGATACGGTCGTTTACAAGCAGCTTGTCAATGGTAAAGCCCGCGGTGAACGAGCCGATAAGTCCCGCCGAAACGAACAGCAGCGCGATAACAGCCGTTGACGGATTGAGCAGCAGAACAGCGGGAAGAAATGCCGCCGACCAGCCCGCAGCGCCCGTAACGCCGCCGACAACAGCGCCCTTTACGCCTGCCTCGCGGAAGCCCATGAAGATACCGCCCGCCGCGCCGAAGCTGAACGAGCTCAAAGCCGCGCCGATGCCCTTGTCCTGGGCGGTGCCGTTCTGAGAGATCTTATCGGGCATATCGAACATTTCCTGGATACGCGAAACGCCCTCGAAGAAGGTGTCCTCGAACTGCTGCAAACGCTCTACCTCGCCCGTAACGGCGGCGTTGATGGAATTCTGTATCTGCTCGCAGATTATCTGTGCTCTGTCCTGTATGCTCTCCTTGATCTTTTCGGTGAGCTTAACGGTAACGAGCTTAAGCTGATCACGCTTGAAGTCCTCGGAGGACATGGGATAATTGTTGATAACGCCCATAGCGGTGCGCTCCATATTATCCCAGTAATTGTCAAGCACGGGGCGCAGATCGTCGAACACCTGATTCGCGGCGCTGTTTATGCGCACGAATTCCATACGCTTCTTGTTGCGTATATCGTCGATCTCGCGGATAGCGGATTCGTAATGCTCCATGAACTCGTCGTTCGCCATCATGAGCGCGTTCTCCTGAAGCACAACGGAGCGCATAAGCTCGGTGCCCGAGTTCGTGATCTTGTTGGCGAGTATCTGGAGCGTGATCGCGCCGCGCTCGGTAGTCAGCATGGATTCGAGGGCGCGTTCAAACTCGGGGAAGTTCGATTCTTCGAGCAGCCCCGGGTCTTCTATCTTCTTGGCGGTGAGGGCGCGTTTCGCATAAACGCCTATTACCCTCGGAGTGCCTATCTTTCTCTTATATACGGCAAACTCGCGGCTGTCCTCGCCCATTACGAGCTTTGCCTTGTCCATAACGTACTTGGTGATACGGGCGCGGACGGTCTCGACTATCTTCTTTTCGTCCTCGGGCGAGAAGGTGCCGAAGCAGTTTACGACGAAGATGATCCTGCCGACGTCGGAGGTAAGCATCTTCTTTTCGAGGAAGTCCTTCTCGAACTGCGAGAACGGCGAATTGGCGCTGATAACAAATACCGCCGCGTCGATCTTCGGGAGTATCGAAAGGGTGACATTGGTCATCTGCTCGTCGTCGTTAAGTCCGGGAGTGTCGATTATATCTACGTTATTTTTGCAGAAATCGGTATCGTAATAAACGGTCGCTTCCTTTACGGTCTCGGCGACCTCTTCCGATTCGAGAGTAAGCTTTGTTACATAGTTTTCCAGCTCGTCGATATCCACCTGTTCGGAGCGTCCGTCCTTGTATTCCACCTGAACGTAAGGCTCCTCGCTGTATGTAACACGGTTGAGCGTGGCAGTAGCGGGCAGTACGTCAGCGGGAAGAACATCCTGTCCGAGCAAAGCGTTTATGAGCGTGGATTTGCCGCGCTTGAATTCGCCCACGATAGCCACCTCAAAATGATCGTCGGCAGTTTTGGCAATAGTTTCACGGATAGAGTCCGCGGTATTGGTTAGTTTCAATTCCTCGCAGAGATCAAGCAGCTCTTCGAGATCCTCGTTAAGAGAGGCTACCGTGTCCTTAAAGGACGAATAGGTAGAGTAATCAATCATTTTGTTCTGATTCATCTTACGACCTCCGTACTTTACCTTTTTATAGCAAGCGCATGGCAGGCGCTTATCATCATACAAAGATATTATAACATAATATTACATGAAACGTCAATAGTTTGCTAATTCTTTTAAAGAAAAACCGCCCCTTTGCACAAAGCGGGAGGAAAAAATTTGGACAATTGCACAGTGTTACCTCGGTGTTTCTGTTGAAAATGACAGTTAGTGTTCAAAAAATAAACCCGCAGGCGGCTGCGCCCGCGGGCTTTGATAGCTTCTTACTGCTCCGATCCGGTAGGTTCATACCAGTTCCATTCCCATGTCGGCTCGGTCTCTTCGGTGACGGGCGGCTGTTCCGCCGTCGTTTCCGCCGCCTGAGCAGTCGTTACCTTCGGCGGTCCCGACGAAACATATACCACGAGAACGTCGCCCTTTTCGATGTTGATGAGCTTGCCCGTCTCGGGATTGGTATTTATAACATAGCCCTCGGGGACGGTCTCGGACGCCTGATCCTCCGTCACGTAAATGATGTTCATTTCGTTTAACAGATTCAGATAGTCCTTCTTGGCGTAGCCGTTGAAATCGGGTATCTTGACCTTCGGCGGACCCATGCAGACCTTCAGCACCAGCTTGTTGAGCTTTTTCGGGTCGTAATCGGCGCCTTCGGGTATGCTCTGCGAGTAGACAACGCCCTTTTCGTCCGTCTCGGAATAGAATATCTTCGTGCGTATCGTGAACGACGTACCGAGCTCGCGCTCGATGGTCTCTAAACGCTGACCGACCACGTTCGGCATGATGGCTCCCGTGCCGTACTTCGAGCCTTCGGAAGCGGTCTGCGCGTCGGGAGTGCTTACGGGCGCTTCGGTTATCAGCTTTTCGCTGTCGTCGTCATCGGTGGCGTTCGTGTAGATCACGGGATCGTCGTCAACGTAATCCTCCTGCGGCTTGAACACCTGATACAGCATGATTATACCGAGCACCAGCAGCAGTCCGAGAAGTATGAACACCAGCACCGAAAGCAGCGTACTCTGCTGCTTTTTGCGGCGGTTATCGTAGCCCGTCCGCCGTCTTTCCTGCATGGGCGGCTCGTAGGGCTCGGGCTCGGGCGGCACGATGTGCTGCGGCTTTACGACGGGTATCGTCTGAGTAGCGCCCTTGACATGAGCCGTCGGCGCGGGCGTTTCGTCGAAAAGATCGTTTATCAGGTCGTTTATCGTGCGTATCCTGTCGGAGCTGCGCACTTCCATAGCGTTCATCAGCACGTTCGACACATGGCGCGGGATATGCTGATTTATCCTGTTGGCGGGTATCATCGTGTCGTTGTTCATGCGGTTGAAGGCGTCGGGCGGGACGTAGCCCGTCAGTATGCGGTAAAGCACCGCGCCTATCGAATAAACGTCCGTCCACGTTCCCTGCCATTCGAGCGAGGAATACTGCTCGGGCGCCGTGAATCCCGAATAGAACTCGGGTGAGAGCGCCGTGCCTGTCGAGCGTATCGAGCTTATCGAAAAGCCCGTCAGCTTAAGCTCGCCCTGCGTGGTAACGATTATATTCTCGGGGGAGATGCCTCTGTGGATTATCCCCGAGTTGTGGATTATGCTTAAAGTGGTAAAAAGCGGCATAAAGAGCTTGCGCACCTGTTCCCAGCGCAGGTAGCCGCGGTTAGCCTGCAAGAACTTTTTCAGCGAAACGCCCTCGACGTATTCGAGGATAACGTAACAGGTGTTGTTCTCATTGAACATATCCTTTGCGGTGCAGATGCTCTTGACGTTCCTCATGCGGGTGAGGGTACGGTTCATATCCTGGAATTCGGACATATAGGTCTTGTACTTGGCAAGACATTCGGGATTTATAACTATATTATTGCTGTTCATCTCGCGTTCGCAGAGGGTATCGGGCATATATTCGCGGATAACAGCTTTAGTCTTCGCCACGGTATCGTAGCAGATATATGAAGCTCCCTCGCCGTTGTAGGTAAGCATTTTGCCGACGATATAGCGGTCGTTCAGCACGGTATGGGGAGCGAGGTAGGATTGCAGGTGGGGTATATCATCGGTATAGGAGCAATAGTGACAGACGCCGTGTTCATCGAGCTCATTCATGCAGCCCATACAGAGATTAAGTTCCGTATCCATTTCTCTTATACCGCCTCCTTCCGCAAGTTTTCGTCATCAAGGCATGACAAAACACGCCTATCAAAATAAGTCCAAATAATATAATATCAATTCTGAGCAAAAAAGTCAAGTGAAACACGCAATCTGTAATAATTTTGTAGTCTATCAGCCGTATATATTAAACAATTGTGAACTAACAATAAGCAAAAAGCCATAAAAAATGCAGGACGGGGGCTTATTCCCGCCCTGCAATGACAGTGAATAGTTAATAGTGAATAGTGAATAGTTAAGGAGCGCCTGCGGCGTTAATATTAAAACAGAACTGTCCAATAACCTTATTGAACTACAAAATATTGTAGGGTCGGGGCAGGTTCGACCCCGACCTCACGAAAACGCAGATATTGATTCGTTTGGTCGAAGGTGACACAAACTTGTTTGTGCAGGCAAGCCCCCACCCTACCACATATAGTGGTAATTGGACAGTTCTAATATAAAATCCGTCCGCGGAGCGGACACCTTAACTGTTCACGGCACGAACTTGTTCGTGCAATCACTATTCACTATTAACTTTTTTATGCGTTTTATGCGTCGATAGCAGTCTTTATCGCCGCCAGCAGGTCGCTGTACTCGTCGAATGCCTTAAGCTCGGGATGAGCGTTCTTTATAGCGTCGGTGCTGCGGAACAGGAATCCCGCCTTGCTTGCCTGGATCATCGCAAGATCGTTGAAGCTGTCGCCCGCCGCGATCGTCTCGAATCCGCAGGACTGGAGCGCACGAACGGTCGTGAGCTTGCTCTTCTCGCAGCGCATCTTGTAGCCCGTGATCTCGCCGTTTTCGCCTACGATAAGCTCGTTGCAGAAAATGGTCGGCATACCCAGCTTTTCCATGAGCGGCTTGGCAAACTGCGTGAACGTGTCGGAAAGGATAAGCGTCTGGCAGGTGCTTCTCAGCTCGTCGAGAAACTCCTTGGCGCCGGGCATTGGGTCGATCTTCGCAATCGTCTGCTGTATCTCCTTAAGACCGAGACCATGCTCCTTAAGAATGTCAAGACGGTACTTCATCAGCTTGTCGTAATCGGGTTCGTCGCGGGTGGTCTTTCTCAGCTCGGGGATACCGCTCGCTTCGGAAAAAGCTATCCATATCTCGGGAACAAGTACGCCCTCAAGGTCAAGACAGGTTACTATCATTTTCATATTCCTCCATATATTTCAATTGGCGCGGAGAATTCTCCGCTATAATATTATACATCATCGCGGCAAATTTGTAAAGGGCAAAACTGTGTAAATTTATGTGCTCATTCGGTCAAAGTCTTGACATAACCTCCGAAATGGGGTATAATAGTAAATACGCCGATAAGCGGCGAAATCCCCGCGGGGCGCGGTCGGACGGTGATAATATGGACTTTTTCAATGTCGGGCTGGTGCTGTGTGCTTTGAATTTCGGCTTCGGCTCGGAGCTGAATTATATTTTCAGGCTTGTCGGCGCGGGGTTCATGGCGGGCGGCTTTCGTCAGCTTTCGCTTTATTACGGCGACGGCAGGCTTGACAGGCACAAGGGCGGGAATGTTCTGCTTCTGCTTTTTTCGGCGGCGGGCTTGGCGCAGGCGCTTTTTCTGCGATTCGGTATGATTAGCGCCGAAACGGGCAATATTCTCAGTACGGCGGCGGGTCTGCTGTGCGGCGGGACGGTGATCGTCTGCGGTTGGCGGCTGATACGTCAGCTTACGGAGGACACCTCGCTCGTGAACGACCCATCTTTGCTGCGCGGGCTTTCCGCGGCGTGGAAGAGGTATGCCGTTTTTGCGGGGATAACGATTCTTGCCGAAGCGGTCGGAAGGTTTGCCGTCACGGACAGTATGCCGCACCTTGTTTCGGGAGTAGCGCAGGCGTTCTCGCGGATAATCATGTATATTTTCATTATTATTATAGCGGCGGCTTTCAACCGCTGCCGCATGGATTTCAATAAGATACACCCCGAATAAGATAAAAGATAATAGTAGATAAAAGATAAAAGATAGTCGCAAGTGAAGGCAAACCAAAAGTCTTAGGAAGGGGGTGT
>JAILFF010000142.1 GCA_024697705.1 Ruminococcus sp. | reverse complement strand
TCAGCCCACGACATTTGCCGAGATAAACGGCACCCGCACCGAACGCACAAAACAGCTTGCGGAAATATTCCGACGTTTGCATATCCTGTATCGGACAGTACACGATATGCACGGCTGGCAGCTGTGTCACCTTGCGATGGTCGTGCCTATCGCGGACGCATATTACGAAACCGATGTCCCCGAAAAGGCGGGCTGCGATATGCGCCTTATGCAAAAGACCGCAAGGCGTATCAAGCGTAATATGACGATACTGAAAAACAGCGGCATACCTCTTTCGCCGACGAAGATGAATTTATTTCTCAAATTGCCGGTACATGAGCTTGCATTCGGGCTTTCGCTTACATTCAAAAGCGATTTCGGGGACAAATTTATGTATAGACATTCCATGAAAGCGCCCGACGAGATGAGGGAGCTGCACAGGAAATTTTATGCATATCTGAAAGGAATAAAGACCGATGAAAAGTGCTGAAAAATATGCCCTCCGATTCTCAAAAGCGATGAAAACGCTCGGCAGGGGCGATCATAAAAAGCTGGGTGCGGCTTTTCTGCGGCGGTACAGCGCCTATCTTGACTCTGAGGAGTATAAAACGTTCAGAGACAAATACCCTTCGATCGGTGCGGATAAAGTATTCATCGGGATAACGTTCGCCGAGATCATGACAAAGATCGGGTATACTCTCGATGAGGCGCTGAGGGTCTGGGAAGATGTATTCATGGCGGATAAAAAAGCGAAAAATAAACAGGCTGATAAGGCTGATAGATACGCTCGGACTCGGTTACAAGGTCGCCTCAAACTGGCTTGACAAGGACAAGCAAGCAAGAGACAACGACGGCTCTATCCTTTATGAGTATTACCGTTTCGGCGCCCGTGAGCTTGAATACAAGATACACACCTGCGCGTATGTCGATCTGTTTGAACGGCACGGTATCCGCAAATTCTGCAAGGCGTTCTGCAACAGCGACCTGTGTATGTGCGCCTTGCGGAAAAGTGCAAGATTCATCAGATATTCCGATCTTGCCAACGGAGATTGCTGTCATGATAAGCTGGTCAATTTGTCGTGAAATTATCTTTTGTACACGATCATCATATATTCCTCATAGTATCAGCATCACTATAAAGCCGACTATCGCTGCCGTTATCAGTCCGAAGATAAGCCCCGGGAACAGCATTCCTTTCAGGTCGCGGCGCAGTGGATAAGTCTTGCGGGGAATATCGTTATGATGTTAAGTATTGCGAACCTGCTCGACAAGCTGCTTAATAAGTCCGCGGCGGGAGGGGATTATCTTTTTGCTGTGATTGCGGCGGGCTGCTCGCTCGCTGTGAGATATATCTGTTCTCGCGTGCAGGAGAGGTGCAGCTATCTTTCGTCACGTTCGGTCAAGAAAAAGCTGCGCGAGCTGATATTCCGCAAGCTGCTGAGACTCGGGACAGCGTACCGCGAAAGCGTTCCGACAAGCGAGATAGTACAGCTTTCGGTCGAGGGCGTAGATCAGCTTGAGACATATTACGGGCAGTTTCTTCCGCAGTTTTTCTATTCCTTTCTCGCCCCGATAACGCTTTTCTCGGTGCTAAGCTTTGTCACCATGAAAGCGGCTGCGGTGCTGCTCGTGTGCGTGCCGCTGATACCCGCCGCGATAATCGCCGTTCAGAAGATAGCCAAACGGCTGCTCGGGAATTATTGGGGCAGTACGCCGCGCTCGGGGACACCTTCCTCGAAAACCTGCAAGGCTTGACGACCCTTAAAATCTATCGGGCAGACGGGTATACGGCGGAGAAAATGCGCGTTGAAAGCGAACACTTCCGCAAAATAACCATGAAGGTGCTCACCATGCAGCTCAATTCCGTGACGATAATGGACTTGATAGCTTACGGCGGTGCAGCGCTCGGAGTTGTGCTCGCGGCAGGGGAGTACAGCAGGGGCAGCATCGGCTTCGGCGGGTGCTTTGCGGTGATAATGCTCTCGGCTGATTTCTTTATCCCCATGCGCAGGCTCGGCAGCTTTTTCCACGTTGCGATGAACGGAATGGCGGCGAGCGGCAGGCTTTTCCGTATACTCGATCTGCCCGAGCCGGAACAAAAGCAAGAGAAAATAAGTCCCGATAATTGTACAATTGACATATCTGCTCTCCGTTTTTCCTACGGCGAACGTGAGGTGCTGCATGGCATTGACATACATATCCCGTCAAAAGGCATGACGGCTGTGTGCGGCGTTTCGGGCTGCGGGAAATCGACTATTGCAAATATCCTCACGGGCAGAAACAAGGGCTATTCGGGCAGCGTGAAGATTGGCGGGACAGAGCTTTCGGAGATAAGCGAGGAAAGCCTCATGCGGAATATCACCTACGTTTCGCACAACAGTTATATTTTCGGGGGGCAGTTCGCGATAATCTGCAAATAGGCAATTTCGGCGCTTCCGATGAGGAAATGCGGAAGGCTCTCGATAAATGCAAGATGTCCGAATTTTTACACAGTAGTCAAGGGCTTGATACTGTGCTCACCGAGAACGCGGGAAACCTTTCGGGAGGGCAGAGACAAAGGCTTGCCCTCGCAAGGGCGCTTCTGCACGATTCGCCCGTGTACATTTTCGACGAAGCGACAAGCTCGGTAGACGCAGACAGCGAGAGGGAGATAGTCGCGCTGATGTACGAGCTTGCGGAAACAAAATGCGTTATCATGATCTCTCACAGACTTGCAAAAATGAAAGGCGCTGCAAGGATATATGTTTCCAATCAAGATCGCTGCCAATACCGATGTCATTATACGTTTTCATTCTATCATCTCCGTTTATTGATTATTAGTTGGTAATACCTTTGTATAGCGAACCATTGCAGAAATATGCCGGCGAGACAGCAATTATCGGTAAGCTATAACTAACTTGTTCTTATTATATCAGATATTTTCCCGAAAAATTAAGTACCTATGACCCAAATTGCCGATTTTGTTATAGACAGGATTTTTATCGAAAAATCCCGACTTGCAAACAGTTGGTGAAACACCCTGTAAAATCAACGAAATTGATCTCTGTACCTTAGTGATTTGGGATTTTCGAAAACCAAATTTATAATTTTTTCGACTTTTTCGAGGTGTTCCTCAGGTTCATTTATTACAAATGAATACAGGTTCAGATACCCTTGAAGTTCAACTCTGTTAAAGCCGCTGTGCGCGTTCAGAAACATCTTCAAAAGATTGTGTATACGATTTATAGGATACAGCGGATTCTCACTGTCAGCAAGTCCTTTCATCTCTTTAGAGGAGTAGCATTTACTTTTCAGAGATAACTCCCTCACGAGTTTTTTGTGAGCATACTCTTTATCATGAATTATCGTAGAACCCGGCGCTATATGATCTTTGAAAGTATCATAGCTCTGCGATTGAGTTGGCTTTGCAAATCCTTCAAAGAAACAAACGGTATGCTTCTTATCGGTTGCAGCACCAATGCATATCTGATTTCGGGATAATCCACGCAAAAGTCTGCCTTCGGAGTCCTTAATAAGGTCGCGCATGATGACGGGATAATAAGTCTCATCAAGCCATATCTCACCCTCCAAAATGACGTTATCCTGTGAGTTTTCAAGTGTCAGG
>JAILFF010000134.1 GCA_024697705.1 Ruminococcus sp. | reverse complement strand
CGGCGCCGCGCTTGTCTATAAGCGACGAAACCTCGGACGCGATGTCGGCGGCCTCGATCTGCACCGAGCTCAGTCTTTCGTGCAGAGCCGCGAACTCCTGCATGATGTCGGTGCCCGTTTCAAGCTGTTTTAGCGCCTGCCCGAGCGCCGTGTCGATGCCGTCGGTGTCCTCGTCGCCCGCGAGAAGCCTTTCGGCGGCAAAGGCAGCCTCCGAGAGAAACACCGCGTTTTTCGAGATATTGAGCTCCTCGTCGATCTCGGTATCCTCGTCCGGCTTGGCGTTAAGCTCGGTCAGCTCGGCTATGATCTCTTTGAGCTGCGAAAGCCTTGCCTGCTTGCCCTCCTGCTCCTTTTTCTTGCGGCTGATGTCCCGCGAAAGCTCCTGCAATTCGTGGAAAAGCTTGCCGTATTCGTAGAGAAGCGGCTGCGCGTCGGAATAGCCGTCGAGAATGTCGATGTGCTTTTCGGGCGACATGAGTATCTGATTGTCGTGCTGACCGTGTATCGTCACGAGCAGAGCGCCCAGCTCACGTATCGCCGATATATTGAAGCTTCGCGAGTTGATGCGCCCCGTGCTGCCGCCGTCGGAGTTGATCTCGCGGGTAAGATAGAGCTTTCCGTCCTCCGCTTCTATCCCAAGCTCCTCCATTTTTTCGAGCACCGCGCTGTTAAGCCCCGAAAAGCACCCCGAGATAACAGCCTTTTTAGCGCCCGTGCGGACGATATCCTTCGTCACGCGCTGACCGAGCAGGGCGTTTATGCCGTTTATCAGTATGGATTTTCCGGCACCTGTCTCGCCGGTGAATACGTTTAAATTGTCAGTAAAGCCGACGGTCGCTTTCTCGATGACCGCAAGGTTTTCTATGTATATTTCTTCAAGCAAGAAATAGTCACCGCCTAATTTTTTGTGTTTAGTATGGTATTAAGCTCCTTTACGAGCCGTTCGGCGTCGCGTTCGGTGCGCATAAGGATAAATATGGTATCGTCGCCCGCGAGCGTTCCCACCGCACCGAGCAGATCGGTCGAATCGAGCTTCGCGCATATCGCCTGCGCCATTCCCGATTTGCATTTTATCACGACGGTATTCATCGCAAAGTCCACCGACCGCACGCTGTCAAAGATCATGCTGAATATAAGGCTGCCGCTTTCGCTCATCGTTACTTGTTTGAGCGCGGGGACGGAATACTTCATTCTGCCGCCGCTCTGCACCTTGATAAGCGCCAGTTCCTTGATGTCGCGGGAGACCGTCGCCTGCGTAACGCTGAAGCCCTCGCCCGCCAGCAGTGCGCAAAGCTCCTCCTGCGTCCCGATGTCGTGTTCCGCTATCAGCCTCAGGATAGTATCAAGCCGTTTGTTTTTCATTTGCCGTATCTTTCCTTATCGGATCGATCCTGCGGTTTGAGGGGAGTCATCAGCTTGCTGTTCACCGTCTGGAAGAAGCTGCCGCCCGTCAGGTCGATTATCCTTGTTTTGAGCGCCGAACGCTTTATCTCCACCGTGTCGTGCGCGGTAAGCTTTGCTAAAAGAACGCCGTCCACATTGAGCGTAACGTGAGTTCCTTCGGCGCAGTGGCATTTTACCGTCAGCAGCGATTCGGGCGAAAAGACGATCGTTCTCGAAAAGAGCGTATGGGCGCACACCTGCGAGAATTCGATGCATTGCAGGTCGGGCTCGATGATGGGTCCTCCCGCCGAGAGCGAATAAGCCGTAGCGCCCGTAGCGGTAGAGAAGATAACGCCGTCCGCCCGAAGTGCCGAGACCACGCTGCCGGATTTCATCACCTCGAAATCGGCAAGCTTACATTCCTCGCCCTTGATAAGCACCGCGTCGTTGAGCGCGTCGGCGGTCGAAACGGTGCCGTCGCTGTGTCTGACCGTTACCGAGAGCATCATTCGTTCAG
The DNA here is from genome assembly GCA_024697705.1 of Ruminococcus sp. Taxonomy (GTDB): domain Bacteria; phylum Bacillota; class Clostridia; order Oscillospirales; family Ruminococcaceae; genus YE71. The sequence goes on along the minus strand of JAILFF010000134.1, from coordinate 7,556 downwards.
AAACGGTGTATTCTCCGCGGCAGAGCAGGCGCAGCTTGAATATCTCGCTTATTTCGAGCGAAGCCATAAAGCCCAGCGTGCCGCAGTTTATCCCGAGTATCGGCTTGCCGTATTTCGATGCAAGCCCCGCGCAGCGAAGTATAGTGCCGTCGCCGCCCGTCACAACGATGACGTTGCAGTCGGAGACACATTCCTCGGTGGTGCGGTAGATTATTCCCTTGCTGCTGCCGAAGACTTCTTCAAACTTTTTGTCCATAAACACGCGGCATTCTTCGGACAAAAGCACCCCGCACGCCTGTTCGGTGCATAGCAGACTGTTGGGTTTGTTCAGATTCGGATAGATAAAAACAGTCATTTCTGCACACTCCTTATGTCGGAAAACGCTTTGTCCACAAGTCTTTTTAAGTCGGTCGAAACGGCGGGGAATGTCCCTTTTTTGAGGAACGCCAGGTATTCGATATTCCCGTCGCCGCCGCTTATCGGGGAATAGTCAAGCCCGCAGACCGTAAGTCCCACGGTCGGGAAGAACGCCGTCAGGCTTTCAAGCACTTCGGTGTGTCGGCGCTTGTCTTTAACAACGCCGCTTTTGTTAAGAGCCGCCTTGCCCGCCTCGAACTGCGGCTTGATGAGCGTAACAAGCTCGGCGTTTTCGGGAAGAGCCGCCGTCAGCGCGGGAAGTATCTGCGTGAGTGAGATGAACGAAAGGTCGCAGCAGGCAAATGTGACCTCCGCGCCGAAAAAGTCCTGCGGAAGATAGCGCACGTTCACGCCCTCGCAGTTGACAACGCGGCTGTCGTCACAGAGCTTTCGGTCGAGCTGTCCGTGTCCCACATCGACTGCCCAGACTTTTGCCGCGCCCTTTTCGAGAAGCACCTGCGTAAAGCCGCCCGTAGAAGCGCCGATGTCCGCGCAGAGCCTGCCTTTTACGTCGATTGGGAAGACCTCGAACGCTTTGAGCAGCTTGTAAGCGCCCCTGCCGACGTAATCCTCACCCGCCGAAACGCTGACTTCTGCGCCTTCGGGTACGGAAAAAGATGGCTTTGTGACCGCCGTGCCGTTTATCGTCACCCTTCCGCCCGAGATCAGCTGCTTTGCCTTTTCGCGGCTTCCCGCAAGACCGTTTTCGGTAAGATATACGTCAAGCCTTGCCATTTTCAAAATACTCCATGATCTTCTCAGCCATTTTTTCGGCGGAAAGCCCCAGCTTGTCGAGCAGCGATTCTGTCGAGCCGTGCGCCACAAAGCCCTTGCAGGCGGTGCGGTCGGTATTGATGCCGAGAGCCGCGTATTTTTCGCCGATCGAGCCGTACTCGTAGCTTTCCTCGAAGAAGAACACCTTGTCATAGCCTTTGAGCGCTTCGGCAAGCCTGTCAGAGACTGGGAATATCTTCACGGGCTTGTAAATATCTATCGTTATACCGTGCTTTTGAAGCACTGCGTCCGCCGTCATAAGCTCGTTATATAACCTGCCGTAGGTGACAGCCGCGACCCTTGCGCCGCGGGTGTGCCGCACAAGCTCCGTATCGGCTTCGTCGTGACCGCCGAAGAGCTTTTCCGCGCCTCTCGGATATCTCACGGCGCAAAGTCCCTTGTCGGAAAGTATCGCCTTTTCGAGACATATCTCAAGCTCGCGGTAGTTCGACGGCGAATAGATCGTCACGCCGGGTATGGTCGTCAGGAACGGTATGTCAAATATTCCCTGATGGGTCTCGCCGTCCTCGCCGACGATGCCCGCCCTGTCAACGCCGATAACGGCGTGGGTGTCGATTATCGAGAGGTCATGCAGCAGCTGGTCGTAGCACCTCTGCAAGAACGTCGAATACACCGCGAAAACGGGTATCATGCCGTTTGAAGCAAGCCCTCCGCAGAAGGTCGCGGCGTGCTGCTCGGCTATGCCCACATCGAAAAATCTTCTCGGCAGCGCGTGATGAAAATAATAAAGCCCCGTGCCGTATTTCATGGCAGCCGTGACCGCACATATATTCGTGTGCTCGTAGGCGAGACTCAGCAGCTTTCGCCCGAACACCGCCGACCAGCTGTCTTCGGGGACTACGTCGGGATTGCCCGTAGACAGGTCGAAAGCGCCCACCCCGTGATAGCCCCCGGGATTGGCTTCTGCGGGCGCGTAGCCGTGACCCTTCTGCGTGTTCACCATGACGATGGTCGGACATCGCAGCGCTTTCGCGGCGGAAAGCCCCGCTTCAAGCTCCTCGATGTTGTGTCCGTCGATGGGTCCCACGAATTCAAAGCCTAAGTCTTCAAACATCGTGCTGTGAAGTATCATATCTTTCAGCACGTTTTTCGAGCCGCGCACGAACTGCTTTATCGGATTACCGACGATCGGCGTACTGTTGAGGACGTTCTCGACGGCGCTTTTGGTCTTGTGGTAGGATTCCTTCGTGCGGAGCGTCGAGAGATACTTCGCCGTAGCGCCGACGTTCTTCGATATGCTCATCTCGTTGTAATTAAGCACGATTATGAGATTTGTGCGGCTCTTGCCCGCGTTGTTTAAGCCCTCGAAGCTCTCGCCGCCCGTGAGCGCTCCGTCGCCCAGAACAGCGATGGTGAAATGCTCGTCGCCTTTGAGCTTCATCGACACGGCGATACCGAGCGCCGCCGAGATCGAGTTCGAGCTGTGACCGCTTATGAATGCGTCATGCTCCGATTCGTCGGGGCGGGTGAAGCCGCTGAGCCCGTTTTCGGTGCGAATAGTCGAGAACCTGTCAGCACGACCTGTCAGCAGCTTGTGCGTGTAAGCCTGATGCCCCACGTCCCAGATCACCTTGTCCTGCGGCGAATCGAACACGCGGTGAATGGCGATGGTAAGCTCGACGGTGCCGAGATTCGACGAAAGATGTCCGCCGTTTTTCGATACCGTTGTGATAAGCGTGCGCCGTATCTGCCTTGCAAGCTGCCGACATTCCGAGATGCTCAATCCCTTAAGATCGCGGGGCAAGTCCATCGCGGTCAGGTCGAATTCGTCCGCTTGGTTGTTTTTCTTCGTATTATCCATTATATCGTTCCGCCAAACAGTTTTAACTTCTTCTGTCAAGAAGCTCTTCCGTAAGCTCGCTCAGAAAATCGCAGTCGCCGAACTGCTTCAGGGTCAGCAGCGCGGTCTTGGTGAGCCGCTCCGCTTCGATGTGAGCGCCTTCGATTCCGAGCGCCGTCACGAAGGTGTTCTTGTGCTGCTCGCTGTCGCTGCCTATCGGCTTGCCGAGCTCTTCAAACGTGCCCGTAACGTCGAGGATATCGTCCACTATCTGGAAAGCCCTTCCGAGCGCGTCGGCGTAGTCGGCGGCGATGGGCAGCATATCGAATCTTCCCGCCAGGATAACGCCCATTACGCAGGCAGCCTCGATAAGCGCACCCGTCTTGAATCTTTGCAGGATAACAAGCTCTTCAAGCGTGATCTCCCTGTTTTCGGCGGCAAGGTCGATTATCTGTCCGCCGATCATGCCGTTTGTACCGACCGATTTTGAAAGCACCGACACGAGCATGACCGCCGTCTGAGCGGAGATTCGCCCCTCCGTTGCGGCGTTCGTGATGACCTCGAAGGCGAGAGTGTTCAGCGCGTCGCCCGCGAGAAGTGCCGTCGCTTCGCCGAATTTCTTGTGGCAGCTTTCCCTGCCGCGGCGGTAATCGTCGTCGTCCATGCAGGGAAGATCGTCGTGGATAAGCGAAAACGTGTGAATAAGCTCGATCGAGCAGGCAACGTCGATAATGCTTTCGGGGTCGCCGCCGCACATACGGCAGAATTCGAGCATAAGCACGGGACGCAGCCTTTTGCCCCCCGCCATAAGCGAATATTCCATAGCTTCGCCCAAATTTTCCCGTAGGGGAGCCTTTTCCGAGACTATCTCTTTAAGTGCGCGGTTGATCTTTTCGCAGTAGTCATTGAGCCTGATATTGGATTTTTCTGTCATATTGAGCAGCGTCCTTTACGTTTTATTCCGATTTTTCATCGCCGACAGCCGAAACCGCAAGCCTTGCTTCGGTAAGAGCTTTGCGGCATTTTTCCGTCAGCTCGGCGCCTTCCTTGTACAGCGCTATTGATTCGCCGAGGGTCAGCGAGCCGCCTTCGAGCCTGCCGACGATCTCCTCTATCCGCGCCATCGACTGTTCAAAATATTCTGCATTGTTCATCTTAGGTGGTCTGTCCTTTCTCGCCTGTGTCGGTTCCCGTGATCCTCGCGGTAACGCTGCCGTCACGGAAACGTATCGTGATCTCGTCGTTTATGCCGAGTGCCGCGGGGTCGGTGACGGGGCTGCCGTCCTTCATCGCGATAACATAGCCGCGCTCGAGCACCTTGTACGGGTCGAGCGCTTCGAGCCGCGCCGAAAGACTGCCGAACCTGCTCTCAGCCGCGCCGAGATACTGCTCCGCCGCGCTGCCGAGCCGCAGCCGAAGCGCCGCAAGAGAGCTTTCCCCGCGCTCGACCGTTCGTTCAGCCGCCGCCCTCATTCTTGCCGAAAACGCCGAAAGCCGCTCGTCCTCACGGCTTATCCTGTCGGCGGGGGAGTTTGCCGCGAGCCGCGTTTCGCAGTCGTCAAGGCGCTGTTCCGCCAGCCGCAGAGCCGTTTCCAAGCCGTCCGTCAGCCGCTTTTTCATGAAGTCCACCGCGCCCAAAAGCTGTTCTAACTGCGGGGCGCATATCTCAGCCGCCGCAGAGGGCGTGGGAGCTCTTACGTCGGCGGCGTAGTCGGCAAGGGTGGTGTCGGTCTCGTGCCCCACAGCGCTTATTATCGGCGTGCGGCACTGCGAAACGGCAACTGCCACTTCTTCGGTATTGAAAGCCATCAGGTCTTCGTATGAGCCGCCGCCGCGGGTGAGTATTATAACGTCGCAGCCGCTTTCGTCGGCAGACTTCAAAGCCCGAACTATCGTCAGATGCGCGGTATCGCCCTGCACCTGCGAAGGGAATATCCGCACCTCGCCTATCGGATAGCGCCTGCCCAAGATGTTCAGCACATCTCTGACAGCCGCGCCGTTTAGGGAAGTCACCACCGCAATGCGCTTCGGCAGCGGGGGCAGCGGCTTCTTTCTTTCGGGAGCAAAGCAGCCCATGTCGGCAAGCTTCTTCTTTATCGCTTCGATCTGCAAGAACTTCTGCCCGATGCCGACGGGTACTATCTCCCTGACGATCAGCTGATAAACGCCGTTCGGCTCGTATACCTCGATATCTCCCGTGCAGAGTACGTTCACGCCGTTTTCGGGCTTGAAGGCGTTCCTCGCGAGGGCGCTTTTGAACATGGCGCACTTTATCAGCGAGCCGTCCTCCTTAAGCGTGAAGTAGGAATGTCCCGACTTGAAATGCACCTTGAAATCGGTTATCTCCCCGCGCACCGTCAGCCCCGATAGCTTTACGTCGTTTTTGAGCTTCAGCGAGATATATCTGTTGAGCTGCGCCACGCCGATAATTGACGACATCAGATCAGTCCTTTCATGAAAGCGGCGTAAACAGCCGTGCCTGCCGCGTTGTCGCAGGAAAATTCGGGAGCCGCAAAGTAAGCGCCGAACCTCTCTTTAAGGCGGTCGGCAATGAGCTTGTCGGACATAACGCCGCCCGCGTAAAGCACTGGCAGTCTGCCGTATTCCTTAAGCGCCGCTTCGGTCAGCGCGGAAATATTAGCCTCCACCGAGCGAAGACAAAACGCCGCTATGTAAGCCCTGTCCGCGCCCTCTTCCATCAGCTTGTGACATTTGTTCTCTATCCCCGAAAGCGAACAGTCCATGCCCTTGACTACCGCACGAACGCTTATCTTTTCGGTGCAGCCCGAGGCAAGCTCTTCAAGCGCCTTTCCGCATGGAAAATCAAGCCCCAGCATAACGCCGCAGCGATCGACGGCTTGTCCCGCTTTGAGGTCTGACGAACCGCCTATCCGCTCGATGCCGATAAGCCCTTCCGTGTCGGGCGTGCAGAGCAGCATATCGGTAGTGCCGCCGCTGACATGGAACGCTATGAACTTCTGCTTTTGCCGCACCATATCGAGCTTTTCGGCAGAATAAAGCGCCGCCAGAATATGCCCGACCTGATGGGTCGTGCGGAAGCACGGAACGCCCGTCAGCCGCGAAACAGCCCGCGCCGTGCCGAGCCCCACAAGAAAGCAGGGCATATAAGAGCCCTCGCGGGCGGAGGGACGGTCGCTCACGCCGACGGCGCAGATGCCGCCTGTCTCCCCGAGTTCGTCTATCATATCGGGCAGCTGCACGGTGTGATGGAACACCGCGTCCGCCTGACGTATGCCCTTTTCGCCGCTTTTGACGGGCAGAAGCTTTTTCGCCTGCCGCAGCTCGCCCGAGCGCGTGTCAAAATAAGCCGCAGAGGTCGTATAATTCGAGGTATCTATCCCCAAAACGGCAGTATCAGCCATTTCCCGCCGCGTCCTTCTTCTGCGAACGCGAATAAGCGCCGAGAACGCCGTTTATGAAAGCTACGTCCGCGTCCTGAGCGTACTTTTCGGCGATAGCGACAGCCTCGCTTATCGCGACGTTCACGGGAACATCGTCGGCATAGGTCGCTTCGTAAAGCGCAAGTCTCAGCAGTGCGAGATTAATCTTCGGTATACGGTCGATGCTTCTTTTGGTAGAATACTTTCCGATTATCTTGTCAACGTCGGCGGCTTTTTCAGCCACGCGGCAGGCAAGCGCACAGGATTCCTCGCTGATGCGCAGGTTCTCGCTGACCTCGCCGCACTCGCTCGTTATCTCGAAGATCTCCTTTATCGGGTCGTCGCGGAAAAGGCTTTCAAAATAGATTATGAACGCGCCCTCGCGCAGCGCCCGCTTTGTCTGCTTGAAGCCGCCCGATTCATTTTTATTAGCCACAAAAACACTCCTTTTATTTCATACCGCAATGTCAAGGATATTCACGTTTACTCTCGCAACGGTAAGCCCGAGCACGTTCTGCACCTGATCCTTGATGCTTGCCTGAACGTTCTCCGCGCACTCCGCGGCGGAGGAGCCCTGTTCGAGTATCACGCCGACGGCTACGGAAAGCACGTCGCCTTCAAGACGTATCTTCATCTTGCCGTGATTTTCCTTTGCGAAGAGGAGACGCAGGGGGTTCTTCGGCGAACGCGCTATGCCCGCCACTCCGTCAACGTTCTCGGCGGCGCGGGTGATGACCTTCGCGATAACGTCCTCGCTGACATAAAGGCAGCCGTCGATGGTCTTGCTGTTCATTTCCTTATCCATGATAGTATTCTTCCTTTCTGTGCTCATTTTTGCGAGCCTGTCGCGGCTCGTCTGCGCTAATGCATACTTTCTATAATTATATCATAAACCGCTTTGATTTACAATCGCTATTGTGTTAATTTTCTTTTTGTTCATAATAAATCAATATCCTCCGCCGTTTGTGGGTGTTGACCCGACAAAGAACAGTTATTATCCTGTAAATGAGCATTTGTATATAGTTAACAGTGAATAGTGAATAGTGAATAGTTATGGTATCGCCTTCGGCGATGTATTATGCGGAGGCTTCGCCCCGCAGATAATGGTTGCAGTTCAAAGGTAAGTTATTTAGTGCAGAGCGAAGCTTCTGCATAATCGCCGC
>JAILFF010000132.1 GCA_024697705.1 Ruminococcus sp. | reverse complement strand
TCGGAAAGTGATATAATAGATTAAGTAAACCGTCAAACATTCATTTTCCGACAGATTGCGCCATTTCTTCGGAAAATGACAAAATTGCCTTATTTCTTTGTCAAGGGTTGCATTTTGAACGGATATATGTTATAATTGATTTGTATATTTTATTTTACTCATATGATTGAAAGGAAGTACAGACTTATGGAATTCAAATTTTCCGAAAAGGTTTCTCATTTGCAGGCTTCGGCTATCCGTGAGATACTCAAATATTCCGCAGACCCCGCGGTGATCTCTTTTGCGGCGGGCTCTCCAGCTCCCGAGGCTCTTCCCGCTAAGGAGCTTGAAGAGCTGTCGAAGGAAATTCTTGAAGAAGAACCCTCGATAGCGTTCCAGTACGGCGTTACCGAAGGTTACACCCCTCTTCGCGAAGAAGTCAAGAAGATACTTGCCGCAAGAGGCGTGTTCAATCCCGAATACGACGACGTTATAATCACGAGCGGCGCACAGCAGGCAAACGAGCTTTCGGCTAAGGTACTCTGCAACGAAAATGACGTTATGCTCGTTGAAAGCCCCAGCTTTATCGGATCGCTGAATGCTTTCAAATCCTATCACGTTGCTCTTAAAGGCGTAAGGCTCGAAGGCGACGGCGTTAATATCGAAGAGCTTGAACAGAAGCTTGCCGAAGGCGGCGTTAAGCTCGTTTACCTTATCCCGAATTTTCAGAATCCTACGGGAAATACTATGTCGTGGGAGAAGCGCGTAAAGGCTTTCGAGCTTTGCAAAAAGTACGGCGCCGTTATCCTGGAGGACAACCCCTATGGCGATCTGCGCTTCGCGGGCGAGGAAATAAAGAGCATAAAGACCCTCGACACCGAAGGCAGAGTGATCTATTCGGGTACTTTCTCGAAGATACTCTCCCCGGGAATAAGAGTAGGCTATGTCTGCGCTCATAAGGATATTATCCAGAAGATCGTTGTCTGCAAGCAGGTCGCCGACGTTCACACCACCATGTGGTCGCAGATGCTTTGCTACCGCTTCTTAAAAAAGTACGACCTTAACGAACATCTCAAAAAGCTCAGAAAAGTATACGAGAAAAAGACCACTCTTATGCTTTCGCAGATAGAGAAGAGTTTTTCAAGCAAGATCACCTTTACAAGACCGCAGGGCGGACTTTTCATCTGGTGTACTCTGCCCGAGGGCGTTACCACGCAGCAGATGCTCGATTTCTGCACTAAGGCGGTAAAAGAATACAAGATAGCGATAGTTCCCGGTACGGCATTTGAGATCAGTGAGACCGACGATACCCGCTCGTTCAGACTGAATTTCTCCACGCCTACCGATGAAAACATCATAAAGGGCACCGAGATACTCGGCAGACTCTCAAAGGAGATGTTCGGCGATTAAGCCGCTTATCAAGGATTCGTTTCGGGAGATACTCCGCACGCCGGGAAGATTTATCTCGGTCATGCTGATGATAGCGCTCGGCTGCGGTTTCTTCACGGGGCTTCGCGCAGTAGCTCCCGCTATGATGGGCGCGGCTTCGGACTATGTTCGGGAAAGCTCGCTTATGGACTTGCGGCTGCGCTCGAATATCGGTGTAAAGTCGGACGAGATAGCCGCTGTCAGAAACGCAGAGGGCGTAAAGGGTGCATTTGCGGGATACACCAAGGAGCTTTGCTATAAAAACGACAAAAGCATAATTATCAAGGCATTCTCGATACCCGAAAACATTTCTCGTGACAGTGTGAATTTTATAAACCGTCCCTACGTCGTAGAGGGCAGGCTGCCGAAGGCAAAGAATGAATGTGCCGTAGAGCTTAAACTAACCTCTCCGAGAGAATTTAAAGTGGGTGCCGAGATAGGTCTTACAACGAGCGACCCCGAAAACGATCCGCTTGAAAATACTCTCGCACGCGATAACTTCACGATAGTAGGTATTGTTATTTCACCGATGTTTCTGGGCTATGAGCGCGATTCGTCCTCACTGGGCGACGGTGTGGTAAACAGCAATATCTATATACCCGAGTCAGATTTTGTCTGCGATTATTATACCGATATGTTTGTGACGCTTGATATTCCCGAAAGCCTTGACCCGTTTTCGGAAGAATACAAGCAGGCGGTCGGCGAATACGGAAAGGACGCAGTAAGGGCTTTTGAGGAAAGCGAAGCCGCCCGCTACGACAAACTTAAAGAGGACACGCAGAACAAGATAGATAACGCCGAAAGTTCTGTCAGCCGCGCCGAGGATATGCTTGCCGCCGAACCCGCAGAGCTTGAAAGACGTCTTGAAGACGCGCAAAAGCTTGCCGAACAGACGCGGAACAAATACGGCGGCTCAAAAAGCATTATCGCAAAAGCTGCCGTTTCAAGAGCAGAATTGCAGGTAAGAACACTTGAATCGCTTCTTAATGACGAAAGCGGAGAGTTCAGAAAGTCGCTCGAAGACGAGCTTGCCGAAGCAAGAGCGGAGCTTGAAGACGGAAAAGAACAGCTTGCGGCGGCACCGGAGCTGAGGGTCTACAAGGGCGACAGGTTCTCGTTCAGCGATTACGAGTCGTTTCGTTCGGACACCGAGAAGACTGCCCGACTGGCGCAGGCGTTCCCGCCGTTTTTCGCGCTGACCGCAGCGCTTGTCTGTCTTACCGCTATGTCGAGAATGGTCGATGAGCAGCGCGTAACGATAGGCGCGTACCGTGCGCTGGGCTACGGCGGCGGTGCGGTGCTGGCAAGATTTCTGATTTATGGAGTATCGGCGGCGCTTATCGGCAGCGCGGGCGGCTCGGCAGCGGGTATGAAAGTTCTGCCCGCAGTCATGATAAACACCTATAAAGTGCTTTATAATATCCCGATGACGCGCTCGGCTTTCAGAACAGATTATCTGATAATATCCGCGGCAATATCGGTAACGCTCGTCAGCGCAGCCGCAATATACACCTGCCGACGAGAGCTTTCCTCTCAAACGGCGGAGCTTATGCGACCAAAACCGCCCGCTCTCGGCAAAAGAACGCTGCTCGAAAGGGCAGGCTTCATCTGGCGCAGGCTGGGCTTTATCTCAAAAGTAACGGCGAGAAATCTCTTCCGCTACAAAAAACGCGCTCTGACGACAATCGTCGGCGTTGCGGGCTGCTGTGCGCTTATCACGGCGGGCTTCGGGCTTCGCGGTTCGGTAGTTTCGATACTGAAAAAACAGTTCGGCGGGATACTGACATATTCCGCGGCAATCTTTACAGAAAACGACAGCAGCACGGAGGGTCTTGCCGAATGTACGGGCGTAAGCTCGGCGCAGGCTGTCGAATGGAAGACACTTAGCGCAGGAAACAACAATAAAAAATACAGCGCCAATCTGATAGCGACAAGCGGAGACCTCGAAGGCTATTTCACGCTGCGCGATCCCGAAAGCGGGCAAAAGCTCTCGCAGACAGGCGGCGCGGTGGTCACGGAAAAGTTAGCAAAGCTCTGCGGACTGACAGAAGGCGGAGATATCGAGATACGCACCGACGAGGGCGACCTTGTATCGTTCCCGATCACGGGTATTGCCGAGAATTACGCCGTAAACTATGTCTTTATTGACGGAGAGATGTTTAAAGAGCGCTTTCCGGGCAGCCACGAAACAAATCTTGTGCTTGTCAATACCGACGAGGAACTTGACAAGAAGACCCTCGCCCAAAGCATTTTATCCGTAAAAGGCGTTTTGGGTATAATGTGGCTTTCCGACATTGAATCGAGCTTTACCGACCGCTCGGGGCTGATGGACAGGATTATCCTGATACTGATCTTCTGCGCCATGCTGCTTGCGGCAACGGTGCTGTACAATCTTGCCGACATAAATATCAACGAAAGACAAAGGGAGCTTGCGTCGCTTAAGGTTCTGGGCTTTTACGATAAGGAAACGGCGGCGTACATCTTCCGCGAAACGTTCGCATTAACGCTTATCGGGCTGATACCCGGCGCGGTCTTCGGGAAGCTTCTTCACAGCTATCTTATCTCGGCGATAGAGATCGACGCGCTTATGCTGGTGGGGGAGCTTTCTCCGAGTGCGGTGATATACGGCTCGCTTCTGACGGTATTGTTTTCGCTTTTGGTGAGCGGAGCGCTTTATTTCAAGCTGATAAAGATCGACCCCGCAGTTTCGCTGAAGTCGGTCGAATAAAATATATAAACGGAGGTAATCATCATGATGGAAAAATTCGACATTAAGGAGATCCAGGGAAAAATGAACGACGCTCTTTCTTTTGTAAAGAGCAAGATCGAAGGATTTGTTTCCGAGGACGAAGCTTTCTGGATGGCTGTCGCCATGTTCCTGCTGGGCGTTATCGTCGGTATGTTCATTTCGCCCAAGAGAAATCTCTCGATCGGCAGCAACAACAGCACCACCACCAATACCTTTGAGGATCCCACGCTCTGCGATGAATGTGGAGACACGGAGGACTGTGACGACTGATACGGTCTTTTCATGACAGCCACCGATTTTTGATTTAAAACAGCAGACAGGCAGCCATTTGTCTGTCTGTTGATTTAAGTTAAGAAACAAATCAACCTATCGAAAGGAAGTAAATCAGATGAAATTAGGAATGGTAGGACTGCCGAATGTCGGCAAATCAACACTTTTTAACGCACTTACGAACGCGGGAGCGGAGAGCGCCAATTACCCGTTCTGCACCATCGAGCCGAATGTGGGTATCGTGAGCGTTCCCGATTCCCGTCTTGACAAGCTTGCCGAGATGTACGAGCCGGATAAGTTCACACCCGCTACGCTCGAATTCGTTGACATTGCGGGCCTTGTAAAGGGCGCTTCCAAGGGCGAGGGGCTCGGAAACAAGTTCTTGGCGAACATACGTGAGGTGGACGCGATAGTTCACGTCGTTCGCTGCTTCGAGAACGACAACATAATCCACGTTGACGGCAGCATCGACCCGAAGCGCGATATTGAAACCATAGATTTGGAGCTTATATTCTCGGATATCGAGCTTCTTGAAAGAAAGCTCGACCGTACCAAAAAGGCTATGAAGGGCGACCGCTCTCTTGCGGCTGAGGTTGATTTCCTCGAAGCGCTCAAAACCTTTATGGAGGACGGCAAGCCCGCTCGTGCCTACACCATGACCGACGAGCAGCGCGAATGGCTCAAGGAGACTCCCCTGCTGTCGCTAAAGCCCGTTATCTATGCTGCAAATCTCTCCGACGCGGATTTCACCGAAGGCGTGGAAAAGAACGAGAATTACTGCAAGGTAAAGGCTATCGCCGATGCGGAAGGCTCCGCAGTTTTCCCGATATGCGCTCAGCTCGAAGCCGAGATAAGCGACATGACCGACGAGGAAAAGCAGATGTTCTTAGCCGATCTCGGACTGGAACAGTCGGGTCTTGACAGGATAATCTCGGCGGGCTATTCGCTATTGGGACTTATCTCCTATCTGACGGCGGGCAAGCCCGAAGTACGCGCCTGGACTATCAAGCGCGGCACAAAGGCTCCGCAGGCGGCGGGCAAGATACACTCCGACTTTGAAAAGGGCTTTATCCGTGCCGAAGTCGTTTCGTTTGACGATCTTATGGCTTGCGGCAACATGAACGCCGCCAAGGAAAAAGGGCTTGTGCGCTCCGAAGGCAAGGACTATGTTATGCAGGACGGCGATATCGTTCTGTTCAGATTCAATGTATGACCGGCAGGCGAGCAGAAATAAAAAACGCCTTTCTCCGGTAACGGAGGTATCCGTATGTTTATCAAAAAACTGATCTCGGCTGTGTGTACGCTTTGTATGGCTGTTAATTTCATTTCGCCGTCAGTCTCCGTTTCGGCAGTTAAAAAAACAGACGAGGGAGGCAGTTTTGTCGTGAACGAGATCTTGATCGACGGCAGCACCGCAAACAGTGACGAAAACAGCAGGTGGCGGGGGTTCGGATTTATCAGCGCGAACAATTCCTCGCGGCTGCTGCTTGATTACAAGAATGAAAACCCCGAGGTATACCGACGGCTGCTTGTCAGAATGTTTTCGCCCGACGGTCCTGTCAGAATAAGTCATCTTAAGCTTGAACTCGGAGCGGACGTCAATTCATCGAGCGGCACCGAGCCGTCTACGATGAGGTCGGCTGACGAATCTGCCAATGTCACGAGGGGCATGGGCTTTCAGCTTGCCGCGGACGCAAAAGCGGTCAATCCCGCGCTGACACTCGAACTGCTTTCATGGGGAGCGCCCGGATTCGTCAACAACGCGGCGACCGATAAGGAAAGCTACGAACTGCGGTATCAGTGGTTCAAAAAGACCCTCGACGCCGCTTACGATACCTACGGACTGAAATTTGACTATATCGACCCGAATTACAACGAACGTACCGTTGACGCACGCTGGATCAAATACTTCTCAAAGAAGCTCAAAAACGAAAAAAAAGCTCCGTATGATTACGGAAAGATCAAAATAGTAGCGGCTGACGAGGACGCCGTATACAATACCGCGCAGTATATGCTCGACGACCCCGATCTTCTCGACGCAGTGGACGTAATAGGGATACACTACACCTCCACGAGCGACGAAAACACTCTGCGGTGCAAAAATTCCTTCGGAAAAGAGCTTTGGTACAGCGAAGGGCTTTCTCCCGCAAAAGCCGAAAGGTATGCCGTAAACGCGGGAGAATCGGGAATCAGCGGTATCAATTCGATGCTTGATGTCGCGGGCAGGATAGTCAATATGTACCCTAACGGCGGCTTTACGATGTACGAATTCCAGCCCGCGATCGCGGCGTATTATAACGGAGCGAATTACTTCCCGAAGCAGCTTGTGACCGCAAACGAACCGTGGTCGGGTTATACCGAGATCGGAGCGGGTATGTATATGTGCGAGCATTTCAGCCTGTTCTCCCGCGAGGGGTGGCAGTTTGTTGACAGCGCCTGCTACGGCGACGGCATTGAAGCGCAGCACGTTCTTACCGATACTACAAACAACTATCTGACGCTTACCGACCCCGAAACGGGCGACTACTCAACGATATTTGTCAATAATACGGGTATTCAGCGCAGCTATTCCATTACGGTAAAAAACCTGTCGCAGGCAGACAAGCCCGTTGATGTATGGGAAACACGCGGTCCCGACCCCGGCAACGCTTATAATTCCAATTATATGAAGAATACCATCTCCATCGAGCCGACTGAGGGCGAAAACGGAGAGTATACTTATAAGCTGACCGTCAAGCCCTATTCCATGTTGACCTTATCGACACTTAAGGTAACGGTGCCGGACCTGACCACGGAAGAAAAGAGCCGCCGTCTTACGCTGCCATACACCGATAATTACGAATATGACGATCATGACGAGAATTACCTTTCCTCGCGGGGATACGCTCCGAGATACACTACCGATATCGGCGGAGCATTTGAAGTTGTTAAGGACAACAACCGCGGACACGTTCTCCGACAGGTCATAACGAACGACATCAGAGGCAGGGAATGGGGCGCCACACCCGATCCCGTAACCACCTTTGGCGACGATACTTGGGCGAATTACGGTATTTCAACAGATGTAAAATTCGACAGACCGCTCGACAGAAACTATGAGCCGTCATCAAACTATGTCGGAGTCGGACTCAGATATGTAAACGGCTCGGCAGCAGGTTCAAAAAGCGGATACTGGCTTAAGCTCGGCGCAAACGGCACATGGTCGCTGAATCACATGATGGAAAGCCTTGCATACGGAACGATCGAAGATTTTGATGTGGATATCTGGCACAAGCTGTCAGTCACCGCAGCGGGAAATGTCATTACCGCAGCGGTGGACAATACTCAGGTTGCGGTTGTTAAGCTTGATAAAAATGTCAGCGTTTCGGGGCGGGCGGCTTTTTATAGTGCTTATTACAAAAACAGTTTTGACGAACTGAACATCGTACCGCTCAATATGATAACCAATTATGCCGTAAGGCTCGACGAGCTTGACAGCCGAATAGTTTACGAAGGCGAATGGGAACATAATACTATGGCGTCCTTTACCAATCACAACCGCACAGTTTCGACAAACGTAAGCCACAGTGCTTTTTCATTTAATTTTGAGGGAGACAGTCTTGCGCTTATAGGCTCGGGGACCGACGGACATATTAACGTCGAGATAGACGGCAAACTGATCGCCGAAAACGAACTTGCCCGTGCGTCTGTTGACAAGGCGGCGTTGTGGTTTCGATATGGTCTGGATTACGGCGAGCATGAGGCAAGGATCAGCGTTGTTTCCGGTACTGTAAACCTTGATGCTGTGGAATACGGAAGCAATACGGTACTTAAAAACGGTGATGTATCGGAGGGATATCTTGACAATACCGCTTTAAGCGAAGAGGAGTATTCCGAAGAAGAAGAAAAAAAGGTCCAGAAACCCAAGATCAAGAATGACAGAAGACTGCTGGCTGCGGCAGGACTTGTCGTGATCGTTCTGCTGGTCGCAGGACACTCAATAATAACCATGATCTCGGGTAGAAGAAGATAAACAGTGGTTTGTTTTTCCGATAAAAAATAATTGCGGTCTATTGACAAGCAAGGATTATCATGATATAATTAGTTACAGACCGCTAACCCGTTTTGATTTAATCAATTTTATGAAAGGAAAAAATAAATGAAATTTGATTTTCATTCACATATCCTGCCGGGTATTGATGACGGCGCAAAGGATATAGAAGAATCGGTCAAGCTGCTCGATGATATGGCAGCAGACGGAGTTGATCTGGTTGTAGCCACGCCTCATTTTTACTGCATGAACATGAGGATCGACAGATATCTCAGACACCGGAACGCCGCCTACGAAAAGCTGCGTCCGTATCTGAAACCCGAGCATCCGCGTATCATTCTTGGGGGAGAGATATTATTCGACCACTCGCTGGTAGGAAATGACAAGCTGCCGTATCTCACTATGCAGAACACGGATTTCCTTCTGCTTGAAATGCCATACGCCAAGCTGGACGATCAGATAATACGCGGCGTCGAGGCGATAGTCGAGGACAGACAGGTCAAGGTCATCATTGCGCACATCGAACGCTATCTTGCATTCACAAGCTACAAATCGCTTTGCGAGCTTATGAATCTTGATGTTCTCGGACAGATAAACGCTGAATCCCTCGCGCATTTCGGCACCCGCAGAAATTGCTTCAAGCTTATCGAAGACGGCTATGTACATATCATGGGGACCGATATGCACCGAATTGAGCGCGGCTACGCAAGTCTCGGAAAGGGCATGGATATAATTCGCAAGAAATTCGGAAACGATATATTGGAGGAGTTTGAGCGAAACGGAAAAATGGTGCTGAAAAACTATTCCTATGAGCAGATAGTTGGCTGATAAGACGGTAGATTAACAAAAAATTTACAAAAGCAAACTCTTCACTTAACAGAAATACCTTGACTTTTTTTGAGGAATGATGTATAATTTTCTTTGTTAATATCAGGCAGCTTTCAAAAAGCTGTCTGCCTTATCGAGAGCGGCGGAGGGAACAGGCCCTGCGAAGCCCGGCAACCTATACGGATAACCGTGAAAAGGTGCTACATCCTGCGGAGATTTCTCCGAAAGATGAGGAAAAATCCAAGTGTATACTAATTTTTTGTGCGCTCCGGATTTTTTCGGAGCGTTTTTTGTTTTTGAAAGGAGTATGAAAAATGGGAAAATTACTGTTTACTTCGGAATCGGTGACTGAAGGACATCCCGATAAAATTTGCGACAAGGTATCCGACGCGGTGCTTGACGCGCTGCTCGAACTGGATCCCTATTCGAGAGTAGCCTGCGAGACTACCGCAACAACGGGCGTTATCACGCTTATGGGCGAGATCAGCACCAAGGCTAACGTAGATATCCCTTCGGTAGTTCGCAGCGTAGTTAATGAGATAGGCTACGACAACGACGCTTACGGCTTTAACGGCAATACCTGCGCAGTATTTATGACGATAGACAAGCAGTCGGCAGACATCGCTCAGGGCGTTGATGATTCGCTTGAGGGCAGAAACGAACACAAGGGCGATATCGGCGCGGGAGACCAGGGCATGATGTTTGGATACGCTTGCAACGAGACTCCTGAGCTTATGCCGCTGCCGATCTCTTTGGCACATAAGCTTGCAAAAAG
>JAILFF010000139.1 GCA_024697705.1 Ruminococcus sp. | reverse complement strand
GCCTTGCATCATGGCAAAATCCTTTGCCATACGCCGCACGATGGTTAGCGGACAGGTCTATTGAAAAACAGCTATACCGTTATTACATACCCCCGCCCCAAAATGGCAAATAAATCGTAAAGAAAATACCTCCCGCCTGCCGTGGTACTGCGGCGGGCGGGAGGTTGTTTATGCAATATCGGAAAATATTCAACTGCCAATATGCAAAAAATGCTATTCTCTGTTTTTAAGCACCTCCGCGGGAGTGATGCGGCTGAGCTTTCTTGTGAGAAGCGCACTGCTTATGAAATATACGGCAAGCACCGCCGCGTATATAATAAGGTACAGATACGGCGGAAAACTAAGCACCATCGAGCAGGCTACGTTCGGGATAAAGCTCGGGTACAGACGATCCATCAGGTATTTCGCAAGAGGTATGCATATCAAAGCGCCTGCCGATACCACCATAAGATTTCCGTTCAGATAAAGACTGCGCACCTCACGCGGACGATAGCCGAATATCTTTATAAGCGATATCCCGAAGGAGCTGCGGTCGATCATAACGCCCATCATAAGGTACATGACAACTATGAATATCACCGTTCCCGCGATCATCATCGTATAAACGAGCGGACCCATCTGATCCACGAATACCCCCGCGCTTTTCTCTATATCGGTCTTGCTTGTAATACTGTAAAGCCTGCCCTTGTCTATATCAAGCTCCCTGTCGGAAAACACTGCGTTGAAATAATCCTCGTCCTCGCCGAACAGCTCGCGCATACTGCCTATATCCATAAATATCGTAAATCCGGGAGAATACTGCACCGTGGCGGTGACCGTAAAGCTGTAATCACGATCGGCTGCGGTATCGGAGAAGGCAACTCTGTCGCCCGCTTTGAAGCCGAATCTCTCGACGAGAGAATTATTGACTACCGCTTTGTTTTTGCCCTTTTTGGGGCGGGCTTCAAAATACCGACTGTTTTCGTTAAGACCTATTACCGTTACATCGAGCGTATAGCCCATGCAGTCCGTTGAAAGAGTCCTGACGAACGCGCCCTCGCCGCCTTCGGGGACTTCTTTATCGGGGTATTTATACAGATACATATACCCGTAGTCGGTATCGGCAGCGTTGTTTATCTTGACTGCTCGGCACATAACGAGGCAGTCGAGCCCGAGCATTATCACAAGCAGCGAAACAAGCATACCGAGTACGACCGTCAGCGCCGAACGAAGCTCACGCACCGTCTGCCGCAGACGGAACATCGTTATAAAGCTTTTCGTTCTTATGTTGAACCTGCGGTAATTCGAGGTGTTCTGCTCGTTCTTTATAAGAGAGAGCGCCGTGCGGGAAAGCTTCTTGTTTATCACAAGCGCATTGACGACAGCCGAAATGACAGGCGGCAGCAGCAGCCCGTATATCAGCAGATACGGCGCATAGCATATATCATACTGCGGCAGCGAAAAATAACCGTATGAATCCTTAAGCTGATTGCCGATGCCTATCGGAGAAAAGCCGAGCGCCGTGCCGATAAGACCGCCGATAAACGCCACTATCGTAGGCAGCGTAATATAATGCCCGAGCAGATCGCGCTTCTTTACTCCGAGCGAATACAGCGCACCGATAACGGGGGCTTCGCTTTCCACGCGGTGAACAACGAACACCGAAATAACATATCCGAATAGTATAAGTATAATTACTCCCGCAGCAAGTCCCGCGTTCTTGTCCATAACAACATCGCCCGCGGCGGCTTCGATACGCTCGTTATCCTTACGAGGAACAAATGAGATAAGGTTGTCGATGTCGATATCGAATACGTTGTCAAGCAGTTCGCCGAGTCCGTCGCCGAGTTCGTTTACGCCTTCTTCAAGCCCGCCCGAGCCGCTCTTTGCTTGCGTAACGCCTTCGGTGTACTCGCTCACTCCGTCGCGAAAGGACAGAGCGTCCGCAAGACTGCTTTTGAGCGCCGCAAGCTCCTCCGACTTTGTGGCTTCGATAAGCTTATCCAATTCGGTCCCGTAGTTTTCTTCCGTAAGAGTTACCCGAACATTCATTTCGGCAAGCTTGGCGTTTGCCTGCGCAAAAAAGCTGTCCGCAAGCTTCCGGGACGCCTCGGCAAGCTCTGCGCTGTGACCGTCAAGCGTATCCAGACCGTCTGAAAGAGCCTTTGCGCCGTCCGAAAGCTCGCCGATCCCGTCCTCTATCTCTTTTCTGTCCGAGAGGATTTCGTCTATTGTTTCGCGGAAATACCTGTCCTCCACTTTAGTATAATCGAGATCGAACGACTTTATCTTTTCTTTCAGCTTGTCGTCCGTTACGCCGCTGCCAAGCTTATAAGCGTAGACATATTCCTCGGCGGGAAGGCTCTCCCCTGCTCTGATACTGTCATAGCAATAGTCGGTAACAAAGATCAGCCCGAAATACCTTGACTGCACCGCAGTATCGGAATACTTCGCTTTAGGCTGATCGTAATCGGGAGCACAGCCGATACCGACAACGGTAAGATCGCTGCCGCCTGCATTTATACTGTCTCCGATACCGATGCCGTTTTCGGCGGCAAATCGCTTTTCGAGCACGCACTCGAAGTCCTTTTCCGCAAGCCTGCCATCATCGAGTATCAGCTTATCAATAGTTTCGCGGTTCTTGAACATACGCAGCTTTGTGACCTCATCTACGGTGAGGCCGGTGTAAAACTCGCGCTGAATGATCGTGCCGCCCTCTGATAACGATCCGATCTCATCATCGGAAAGAGGCAGGAATACAGTAAAACAGCCGTCCTCGGTATTGAACTCGCTCCGCTTTTCGATAGTCCCCTGCAATATCGTTTCGGCAGAGCCGACGATCCCTATAACAAGGAAGATGCCCATTGCGATGACAAGTATCAGTGCAAGATACCGTGCGAAGCCTGCCCGAAGATCGCGGGGCAGACGTTTTCTCAAAACCCGTCTCATATCACAAGTCCTCCAGATCGGCGGCGGGAACGCGAGTCTCGTTCTCGTAGTCCTTCTTAATCAAACCGTCCTTTATTATAATGACCTTGTGTACCATGTTCTTTATCGAGTTATTGTGTGTTACGATCAGCATCGTCGTGCCGTACTTCCGGTTGATCTTTTCAAGGAGTATGAGTATGTCCCTCGAAGTCTTTGAATCGAGAGCGCCCGTAGGCTCGTCGCAGAGAAGCAGCTTCGGATTCTTTATAAGCGCCCTTGCTATCGCGCATCTCTGCTGCTGACCTCCCGAAAGCTGTGCGGGAAATTTATTCTGATGCTCTGTAAGCCCAAGCACCTCAAGCAGCTCGTCCATATCGAGCGGCTGATCGGTAAGGTAGCCGCACACCTGTATATTCTCCCGCACGGTGAGATTCGGCACGAGGTTGTAGAACTGGAAGATAAAACCGAGATAATCGCGGCGGTAATCGGAAAGCTCTGCGGGCTTCGATCCGAATATCTCCCTGCCATCGACCCTGACCGAACCGCTGTCCATAGTGTCAAGCCCGCCGATGCAGTTCAGCAGAGTAGATTTTCCCGAACCGCTTGTGCCCTGTATGACGCACATCTGACCCTTTTCCACCGCGGTGCTTACTCCCTTTAACACCTGTATGTAGCTTGTGTCTTTACCGTAGCTTTTCTTTACATCGTTTATTTCAAGAAACATATCATATACCTCCCGATTAGATAACGCTAACCAAAAATGTTATCTTAAGCGGTGAGAGCCCTCACCGCCTTATATAGCTTTGTTCTACATTCTACATTGTCTCGGTATCATCTTCCAGCGCGTACTCCATCCACGCCTTTATAAGCAGATCCATAACAGGACCGATAAAGTGCATCGCGCTTTTTTTGTCTTTTTCGTGCTCCACCATATGCAGAAATGCGTTGATCTGCATATGAGTGAGCCAATGGAGCATTTTCCTGTTCACACGTTTGCCCTGCACCATCGCGGCAAATCTTTCCGCCATAACGATATATGAACTGTCGAGCCTGTTTATAAGAACGTCTACAAAGTTCTCGTATTTTGAGCCTGCCGAGCGATAGAGAAGTATCATCATTTCATCGTAGTTATCGTAGATAACATCTACTATTGCTTCGGCAAGGTCGTTATGATCTCCCTTTTGATGTATATATGCCGCGAAATCGCTTTCCGTGTCATGAGAAAAATGCTCTTCAAGCACCGATGTCAGCTTTTGCACCGCTACCCCCACGACGCCTTCAAGCAGTCCGTTTTTATCTCCGAAAAAGAAGTATACGGCGCCCGTCGTGAGCCCGACGTCGGAGGTGATCTTTCTGAGAGAAGCCTTAGCGAAGCCCTTTTCAAGAAATTCCCGTTTTGCCGATTCTATCAGCCTTTCGCGGCTCTCGTGATTGTCCGACATATATACTCACGTCCTTTCTCGGATAACATCGTTACGTAACAATGTTATTTTAGCACACTTGCCTATAAATGTCAAGTGAGCTGCATCAAGTTCATCTATTTGAACAGTTTATTGAATTCCGATATACAGATAATCGGCAATTTGCACATTCGAGTCAACCGAAACATACTGCAAGAAGTATCGTCATGACAGTTCCTTTTCGTATATGCAAATATATATATTAACATATATCACTATTAATCGACCCCGCAAGGTAATGTAAGGCGGGGGCAAGCCCCCGCCGCTTCCTTCACGAACGACCGTCGTTGCCGCAAAGAAATGTAGGGTGGGGGCTTGTGTGCACAAACTTGTTTGTGCCACCTGTCCTACCAATTGAACGACCCGTCTGCGCACAGGTGGGGGCAATGGCACGAATTAATTCGTGCAGCCACCCTACACATCTGTCCGTTAATATATTTCATATTTTTGCATATCGCCCGTCAAGAGCGTTTATTTGCTTTCATTGCACAGATAATTATTTTTCATTGTCTGTATGGAGATTATCACACTATACCGTTGTTTTATCATAGTGAAATTAAAATGTCTGTATGATAGGCATTAATTGTCTGTATACGCTTTCTCACCATACGGACAATTTAGCGATTTTATGTAAACCCAACGTAATTACCGCGTTTTATCCATACAGACAATTTAATAATTGTGCTTAGGAATGATTGTCTGTATGGTTGAGAATGTATTCTTCGATAACGTGTTTCATATTTTCCGAATCAGAATCGGCAGTTATCCAATAGTTAATTGAACCCTTTCCAAAACCAACCCTTATTGTTTTGAGATTCAATGCTTTCTTTGCATTTTTCAGCGTACCCATGCTCACCCCCTGTTCATCGGAAAGCCGCTTGACATCATCATAACTGCACCAACCCTTCTCCCCGAGAAGCTCCGTCAGCATGGCGGCGGCTTACTCCTGCTTTACGGCGGGGCGGTGCCTGCCCTCGCTGAACGAGGTGAGCACATCGTCTGCGGTCAGGTCTTAATTCTTAAAAGTCGGCGGCAGCGGGGACGAAGCTGTTAAGCATTTCCATCGTTTTGAGGTAACGCTCGCACATCTCATTGCAGCCCGTAACGTAGGTGATATAGGTCTTTTTATTTCTGACAACAGTTCCGAGCAGACTTGCGCCCGCTGCTTCTTTCGTGCCTGTTTTCAAACCGATGGCTTCGGGACAATAGTATTTGCTGTTCGGGTTCAGCAGACGGTTGTAGTTCTCCCATGTGATGGTCTCGCCCGAAGCAAATTCAACAAAGCGGCTGAATGTGCCCGTAATGCGTTTCAGCTCGGGAATAGTGAGGATATGCCTGCCGAGCGTTATCAGATCGCGTGCGGTCGTATACTGATCCCCATCGTCCCAGCCTTCGGGATAAACGAACCGACTGTCGTTCATGCCGATAGCTGCCGCATATTCGTTCATCAGTTCCATAAAGCACGAAACTGCCTGTACTGCGGTCATATTTCTGTTCGGAAAAGCAGCTCTTGCGGCAGCAGCGGCAATGCTGTATGCGGCGTCATTGCCCGAAGCCGGCAGCAGACCCGTCAGCAGCTTGGCAACGCTTGCGGGTGTGATATGCAGGTCGATCTGTTCCGCAAAGAGGTATTCCTCATCGTCCGCGCAGTACAGTGCAGCAACATCATGATATTTGTTATGATTCGTGATGGGTTCGTCGTAAAGCATTTTTTACATCACTGTTCAATATTCCGGAGCCGCTTATTTCGGCGAAGATCATCGTGGCGTATTCGGGAGCAGAGCTCGAAAAGATATTCTTGTTTGCCGGTCTGCTGCTTCTCCGGTCAGCGGGCAACAGTATACTGAACTATTTTGCCAGCCGTCTGCTCCGTGATTCATACAGCAGCCTGATGAAGGAACTGAAATACGATCTGACCGAGAATATCCTCCGTGTCAGGACGGCGTGCATGGACGAAAAGGGCAGCGGCGTCTTTACGCAAAGACTTATCAATGAAACGACAAATATTGCCGATCTTCTCGACGAAGTGCTTGCGGCAAGTACCGACCTGTTCCGTCTTGTCAGCCTTGGAGTCGCATTTGCGGTCATATCTGTCAAAATGCTCGCATTTGAGACAGTCCTTATCATGATCACCCACCGACTCTCGACCGTCATCAACTGCAAGCATTTGTTCTTAATCAAAGACGGCAAGGTTCTTGCAGAGGGGACGCATAAGGAGCTTCCGGAGAAATGCGAGGATTATCGGACGCTGTACCGCGAGGAATGTACGGAATGAAAAGAGGAAACGCATTAAATAGGAGGACTCAATGAAAAATACAGTGATCTACATTCACGGCAAAAACGGAAGAGCCGATGAATGTGAATTTTACAAGCCACTGTTCCCCGAGTATGATGTTATCGGCATCGACTACAAAGCCGATACACCGTGGCAGGCAAAGTCGGAGTTTCCGAAGCTGTATGACGATCTGTGCAAAAACAGCGACAGTGTCATACTGACAGCAAACAGCATAGGCGCATATTTTTCGATGCAGTCGCTCGCCGACAAGAGGATAGACAGGGCGTTTTTCATTTCGCCCATTGTTGATATGGAACGGCTTATCATTGATAAAGGACGTAATTAAGAATATAGATATGCTGAATCACCGGAAATACGACGAGACCGACGGCTCGGTCTTTGTAAAAGAAATATTTTTTTACGACAGTATCGGCGAAAAGTACGACACCGAAATAATGCTTAAAGACGGGTCTGTCATTCACAAAGATCTGTATGTGTCTCCCGAATACAATCTGGCGTTTTTTACAGGTCGAGGCTTTACCCCGAGCATTACAAGAAAGAAACATCCGCCGACAGCTCTGCGGGTACCGATGAGGAAACAAAATCTTACAGTATAGTTACCGACTCCGACCGAAAGCTCGTATACGCCAAGATCCCGAAATGCATCTCGGCAGAGACCGACTCGGTGAAAGCAGATCTGAAACAGGCGCTTGAATCCGCGGATATCGAAAATGTGATACTCGATTTCAGACAGAACCCGGGCGGACCGTTTACATTTGTTACCGATGGCGTACTGCCCGCGGTGCTCGATCACGACGCGGGGCTTATGAACGGCGCGTTTTTCCCGAATAACGAGTATTCAAAAGATTTTTGCGAAAATATAATCTACTCTGCCGGGCTGAAAATTAAAAAGTCAGGGGACAGATACCACTCCGAAAATGACTTTACCGTAAAGGGCGAGGCGGCTAAGTCCTACAATATATACGCGCTCACAAATCACAACACTATATCGTCGGGAGATATTTTTGCATATATCGCAAAGCAGGAGGGTATCCACATTATCGGACAGAATACGGGCGGCTCGGGTCTGTCGGGCAATCCGCTTGAATCCTATCTGCCGAACAGCAAGCTGCAATTTGTATTTGAATGTGGCATCAGCGATGTATTCCCCGAGGACGGCTACGCGGGAGTTTCCCCCGATCATTTCGTCAAGGATAATTGGGAGACCTATCTTAAGAGACAGGAACTGCTCTCCGAAAACGATACTGACGATATTATGTCATACGAGAACCGTCAGAAGTGGGATCCTTATCTTTTGAAGGCGCTTGAACTGATAGACACAAAATAACATACCCGCCCGTTAACTTAAGAGTTTGTTCTTGAAACAGCGGCAGCGAAACAGGGGTGATTCCCGTTTCGCTGCCGCTGTTCTTTATTGTTTTATCATGTCATCATTCGTTACTTAAAGCTCTCGGGTGTGATCTCATATTTATGTTCCCAATCCATATCGGAGACGATATAGACCTTGAAATGATCGAGATCATACACACACGACCACTGCGTCTGAGTCGTATCATAGGCTTGTTTTACCTCTGAGAGCAGCTTCATTGCTTCGTCCGCTGTCATCACATCATTGCAGGCAGTAATGTTCTTTTCAAGTGTATCATATCGCTCATCCGACTTAATAAGATAGGGCGTTGTCAGATAATCATTGCAGACATATTCCGCGTCGATGATACTGAGCTGATCGTCAACCCACTCCGCAACGATCGAATGACCGCTTTTATCGGTAATGAACAGATGATAATTGAAAATAGCCATTGAATGAACATCGTAGGAATTGAGCAGCTCCGCCGCCTCGTCGGTCGTTGCGCAGGTATCCAGAATTGCGCGGATCGCAAGAAGCATATAGGTATCGGGCTTCTCGGTATCGGGGTGGCTCGGATTCTTGTCAAGACTGAGGATCGCGATACCCAAGCCCTTTTCATTCATGCCGTCAAATGTGATATACGGGAACGCTCTGCTGATAGCGCGTCCCGGCAGGGACAGGACGTCCGCGAATTTATTCTCTCCCGTCAGATTGATGACGCTCATGTCACATACTCCGATGGAACGGTAGCCGTCTTTCGGCGCGGTATAGATGATCGTACCGTCAGTGTTGTCAAGATCGAAGTTTCTGCCGAGCAGGTGCGTTCCGTCTTCCGTCTGTGCGGAAAAGGCGCTGCACCCGATCGATGACAGATCGAACGACATAGAGATACCGTAGAACAATTCTTTTGACATCGCGTTCAGCATATCGCCTTCCGAGGTCGGCTCATAGGCGAGCATCTTATCGAGCTTGTATTCATTGTCGATCCTTGCCATGTAAAGCCCGGGGCAGAATTGCTTGAGCGATATCATCGTTGTAATATCCTTGCGAAGAACAACCGGCGTGACCGCGATCACTGCGGCGATCGTGCCGAATGTGCCTAAAACAAGCCGCTTTGCCCTGACGCGGATCCCCAGCAGCGCATATATCAGAACAAGCAGACAAAGAACGCCGAAGATCACGGCGGCTGTCCGAATGGTTTGATGGATATTTGATGAGGTGATCTGCAATGTGACCGGCGATATGTTCTGCTCCATAATTACCTTGCTCTCGTCAGACAAACGATTTTTTAACATTTCAATTATATTGAGCATATATTCCTCGGTATAACCCTCATCTACATATTTTCCCGAATCATAATGCTTCTGATAGAGATCAAGAAATCTCTGATAAATGTTTTGCATACCGCTTAGGAGTTCCTTCTTTGTTTCTTCCGAGGTGACGGTAAGTTCTGCTGTCAGCTTAATAACGTTTTCGCTTCCCGACTGTTCGGACGAGATCGCGCCCTTCCGATAGCCCGTGACAGGGTAGACTACATACGAACCGACCGATTCCTCGTTCTCCCGCAATACAATTCGGATATAATACAGGGAATCATTGATCTGATGCAAATCTTTCGGATCGTACAAAAAAGTGATTCTATCGCCCGCCTTCAGATCCAATGCTTCTTTCAGCTCCGTTATCTGCCCCTGACTCCCTTTGTCACGTATCAAACCCGCGATAACGAACACCGCCGCGGAAACGATCAGAAGAACCAATGCTGTGATAATGACATTTTTTCTTGCCTTACTCATTTTACACCCTCCCAAATCATTGTTTCATTTTATTCAAAAGCTCATGAATAAGTCATGAATTCCTTGCATCAGTCGGCATACATATTGTTATTTTAACATATTCCCGGATCAAAGTCAAGGAAAACAGGAAAATAAAACAATTCGTGCAAAAAATGAATAATTGGTGCGATTTTTTTCTTCGGCAATTATAATAAAAGACATTGAAATTGCTGCTTTGCATACTTCGCAAACGTAGTCGATCAAATTATTAAATTGCCAAATTGCCGAAGTAATAAGAACGAACGACTTCTGTCAAAAAGCATCGCTGCCGCAAGGATCATTGCTTCGCAGGCAGTATGACCTCTGCCGTGAAGACATACCCCCGAGCCGCTTCTTTACAGGACAGCTCCAGCGTTCCGCCGCACTTTTCGGCTGCTTTTCTTACGCTTTTAAGCCCCAGCCCGTGCCCCGCACTGTCGGGCTTGCTTGTGGGGATATCCGCCGATACGTCAACATGATCCGCCGTCGGGTTTGTGATACAGATATAATAAAAGCTGCCCGATTTCCTCGCCGAAAGATCCACAACACGCTCGGCGTCGGTCTGTGAGGCGGCTTCGACCGCATTATCCAGCAGATTTGACAGCACCGTGCAGAGCGTGACCGCGCCGATCTCCGCCCCCTTAAGACTGCCTTCGGTGACAAGACTTACGCCGTTCGTTTCGGCATATTTCTTTTTCTCATAAATGATCGCGTCGGCTATCTCGCTGCCCGTGAAATTGGCAGACTGCGTGTCCGAAAAGTTATTCCCGAGCTCTTTGAGATATTCGCCCAGTTCTTCGGTCTTGCCCGAATCGAACAGCCCGTTCATCACCGTGATATGGTTTTTCATATCGTGGCGGAACATTCTCATTTCGGTGTCGGCGGCTCTGCTTTGCTCGAAATGCTTTGCCTGAGCGGTCATATATTTTTCACTCAGCTCGCTTACCTCGCGGAAGCGTTTTGCCTGGTCTGTTTTTACCGAAAGCAAGAGCAGTACGCTCACCGACATAAGCATCAGCACCGAAGGTATCGCCGCTTCGGGGGAAACATCGGGGACGTAATCCGACATGGTGAAGCTTCTGCTAACAAGCGATGTGACAACGCAGGAAATACTCGTCAGCAATATTATTTGCAGCAGTCCGAGGGGTTCTCTGCCCTCGCTGCGGACAAGACGCTTCAAAAGAAATACAAACAGTACTGCCGCAAGGAACCCCCCGAGATACAGCAAAGTCACGGGGATAAACGATCTCTCGGCACCGTTCGTGACCGAAAACAGAGCCGTCTGCATACTGCCGATCATACAGCCCGAAAACAGCTCCGCGCAGATAAGCGGCAAAAGATCGGCTTTTTTCCTTTCGGTGAGCAGAAAAAACGCGGCGGCAGTATGCAGCAGGTACAGCGGCAGCGGAAAGAGACCTCCGATAAGCTTGTTCTGCAAAAAAAACGCGATCCCGAATATCACGCCCGCGATGACGGGAAATATGATAACACGCCTGACCTTTCGGTAAAACAGGTCGCCCAGCGTGACGAGCGTGCATAAGCTGAAAGCTGTACCGTATATCAGACCGAGAAGAACGATCGTGATCTGTGCAAATTGTTTCATCGGCACCACCTATCCACCTACCTTGCGTTCAGTCTGATGTATTCCATCAGCCGTTTTTTCAGCTCGTCGGCGTAGCTTTTGCTGACGGGCAGAACGCTTCCGCTGTCAAGCCTTACCTCTCTTTCGCTGCGGCTGATGATGTGTGCGAGGTTCACGATCACCGAGCGGTGTACTCTGCAAAAGCTGTCGGAAGCCGCATCAAGCACCGCGAGCGCTTCGGTGATCTTAATTCTCATGTGATATTCACGCGCTGCCGTGACGAACCGCACTGAGTTGTTGTCAGCCTCGGCGCAGATGATATCATCGGGAGAAATATAATGCTCCTCGCCGTTTTCCCTGATACGGACGGTCTTTTTCCTGCCGCAGAGCTTTGTTATGTCTTTAAGCGCCTGTGTGAGCTTTTCGCCGATAACGGGCTTTTGCAGAAATCGGAACGCCCCGACCTCGTAGCCGTCCATCGCAAGCTCCGTATGGCTCGTGAGAAATATCACGGGCAGCTCGGGCGAAAACTCGTGCAGCCGCCTTGCGGTCTCCATACCGTCGGGAGGGGGCATTTCTATATCGAGAAACACGGCGTCGAACCGCTGTCCCTTTTCAAATGCGGCTATCAGCCCGGCACCGCTTTCAAACGGCAGGCAAAGCACATCAAGGCTTTGATAGAAAGAATCGACTGCTTCACACAGCGTATCACGGAAAAATCTCTCGTCATCGCAGACGGCTATCCTCATAACGATCCCCCTGTTTAAGTATAGAATATCCGACGCCGTTTTTCAAGAGTCGGAAGTCCGCCCGCATCAGGCAGAGCAGCCGACCCGTCACGGTGTTTTTCGGGATAATTGCCGTCCGTGACAGGAGTCGGAACAATGCTGTCCTCTAACCCTGCGCGAGATACAGGTGCCAGCCGTCGGGAGCAAGCGTGACGGTTTTCTTTCCGATGACCTCCTTCCTGCCGTTATAGATCACCGAGCCGTACAGCTTATTGAGCTTTCCGCCCGTGCTGTGATACACGAACTCGACCGATCTGCCGTCGGAGATTATCGCGTCGTGATCCTCCCGCATGAGAACATAAACGCCTTCCATAAACGCACGGTAATCGTCGGACTCCTCGAACGCAACGCCTTCAAACTTCTTCCCCGACATAGGGATATCGTCGATCTGGGTGGTGATGCCCTTTTGGGTGAGATAGTACGCAATATCCACATAAGCCTGACGGTGCGCTTCAAAGTCCTTTGTCAGAGTATCCTGCGAGACGGTTTCGGGACGAAGCAGGAAGAACCATGCCGCGCCGCACGCAGCAGCCAGAACGAACAATACAATGATGATCTTTTTCACAGATACCAACCCTTTCGTTTTTTTCGATTATAGCACGAAAAAACGAAATACGGCACGATATGTGGTGAGATATGCTTTTTTTGTGGTGAAATGATAAATCCGAGCGCCGCGCAGCCGACCGAATTAATTTACGATCTTTAGCATATATCCGTATCACTCTCCCGTTTTCAGCCCGCTGCTGTCTTTTACAAAAATATCGCTGTACATACCCGCCATGAAGTTCGGATAATCGTGAGTGGCGTTGTAGCCGCAGAACGCTCTCACTGCCGAATTAGAAAACGAATATTCCGTCGGCGTTTTCCTCAAAAACATAGGAATTCAAATTAGCCGCGGCGTCCTCGTTGAACGTCCTGAGCGGCGCGTATCCCGTCGGCACGGAAATGTCGTTGTGCTGTACCTTGAAGCTGTTTGTCAGCGAATGGGTATAGATCATCGTGCCTATCGAGATCAGCGCGTTTATGCCGCCGAGAATGGACGAAGCTACGTTTACCTTGTTCTGCACGCTTGTCAGCCACGTTTGCATACCGAAGGGCTTCTTCACTTCCTCGACAAGGCTTCCCGCCGCCTGATCGTACTTAGCCTGATTTGTTATGGCGATATTGCTTTCGTAAATGCTTTTGTCGATGCCGTCCCATACGAAGATGGATTTTTTCTCCGCCCGCTTTATGCTTGCTTATCTCCTTGTTTATGTCATCGGCGTATTTATTGAATTCTTTTAGGATATTCTCGTCGTTGAAGAGGTAGGTCACCATCATTCCGACGCCATTGTACTGCATCATTTCTATCTGCCCGTGAGTCATCGCCGCGAATTCCCGCAGCGCTGCGGTCATGGTATCGGCGGGAGCGGCACTCAGCTTATGCTCTGTCTCAACGGGCAGCATTTCGGCTTCGGAAGACGTTTCGCTTTCGGAAGGGCTTTCTTCGGCGGAAGAAGTATCATCTGCGGAGGTATCATCGACAGACGACGTATCCACTGCCAAAGAGCTGTCCTCCATCGGCGCTTCTTCGGGAAGCTCGGGCAGCTCCGTGTCGGGGACAGGCTCGGCGGGCTGTACGTCCGTTTTGTACTTGCCTTCCTTGAACACGGTTCCGGGATTGTAGTCGGCGACCGCTCCCGTCATCGCGCCGAACACGGTGTTCGATACTGCGGCGTTACAATGCCTGAAAAGATAGGAAAGCGTTTTCTCGCTGCTGTCGGAAAGGATATACTCTCCGAGAAGCATATCCGCCTCGTCGTACTTATAGAAATTCATCATTTGATAAGCCATTTTTGCGGCAGGGCTGCCCTTTTGGTAATTCGCGGCAAATTCTTCGCGCAGACCCATTATCGTCCGCGCCATGAAGTCGAAGCTGCCGCGTTTCAGCTCCATGTAATCCTCGTACTTGTGCGAATCGTAGCCGATGCCCATTTGCAGCATCGAGAGGTTCGTTATGGCAAGCTCGCGCTGCTTGGTGGTCTTGTAGCCCGGCACGACAGCGTCGCCGATATCGCCGTATATTTCGTGTACCTCGGGGCGAATGTGCTCTCTTACAGCAAGCGGCTGATTCTCGTAAGCCGTTTCGTTCAGGTCGCTTTCAACGGGTATGAAGCCCGCCGTCTTACATTCTTTTATAGCGTCGGCAAGATCGTTCCCGTAAAAGAGCATGACCTCCGAGACGTATATCCTCTGTGCCGCCTCCGCCTTTGTGGGAATATCGGAGGAAACGAACACAAAAGCCACAACAAGCGCCATTGCCGCCGCAATGATCTTCGATAGGGTACTCCGTTCATAACTTGTTCTGCTCATTGATGTTCTCCTTTATTGATTATTTTTGCGCCCGCAAATATAATCAAACTTTTCTATAACTTGGGCGTCGGTAAGATCTTTTAAGGATTTGCCGTCCGGTGAAGAAAACTTTTCTTCATAAAGATTCTCTCATTTGTAATTTATTGAATTTTTATAAACATATTATAACACAATTTTCCTCACAGGTCAAGATACAATGCAGGAGTGAAATGCTGCATTACGAACGATGAAATAAAGAGATCCGACAGCATTATACCATATAGTGCTGATTTAGTCAATGACATTATATGAACAATCGATGTTTCAAAGACTGCTAAATGCCGTATTATATGACTTTCAGCTTGAAGTGGTAGATGAATATATTGACGAAATCCGTTTTCTTTCTACCATTTTTTCTACCAAAATCGCTCTTTTTACGTTTTCTTTTTCTCATTGTTTGTTTTTCAACAATATATTTTATAAGAAAGTCGTTGTACCTTTGAATCCATTTGAGTGACTTTGAGTACCTTTAAATCCTCGGTATTTCGGGGCTTTTCTTGGTAGAAAGTCCGAAATCCGCTTAAATGCGACACTTTCGGAAAATCAGAAATTTTGAGCAAAATGGTTACGATTTGGTAGAAATGTGGTAGATATCAACCCGTGAAAATCTTGGTAGAAAGTTGGTAGACAACACAAATCTTCTGATAGTAACAGCAAAAAGCCGGTAGAAAGCCTGTTGACATATAAAATTGAATAATGGACGATGGCGGACAGTGTTTCATAATCATGAAGTGCTGTCCGCTATTTTTGTGTCTGAACGAAAAATTGAATACTGCGTAAAGCACTTCTTAACGGCTGTCATCTGACAATCGGTGAGGAGTGCTTTTTCTTTTCTGTAAGAATTGTTATCACAGGAGGTTTGTCTATGGCTAAAGTCGAAATCGGAGATATTGATTTTCCAAGGCATCAGGAATACAAGTTAGCAAAAATCAGCCGTGAGCTGTTCAGGCTCATGATGAACAATTCAAAGTGCGACTTTGCGACTTTGGAGGAAATGTTCACATTTGAAGAAATGGAGAACTATGACCCTGCCGAGGTCTGCATGGCGGACGATGAACTTACAAAAAAAGAGGATTACAACAATCTCCTGCTTGAGATCAAAAAGCCATACGGCAAGGTCTATGCAGTCAATAAAAGACGAATACCCGAAATGATATTCACCTATCAACCGTGGGGATTCCACGAAATGACAGGTATGTAAACGAGGTGAAGGAAATGGACATGGTAATTGAGAAAACTATCGGCGATACAATATGCAGAGTGCATAAAACAGCGGACTTTACGATCCTGAGCAATAAGTTCATCGGTTCGACAAATATCAGCTGTCAGGCGATCACGCTGCTGGCGACCGCTATGGGACTTCCGCACAATTGGAACTATTCCACAAAGGGGCTTAGGAAAATCTGTGATGTTGGTATAACTGCAATCCGAAATATGCTTGATGAACTGCGTGAATGGGGTTATCTCACCATAACAAAGCTTATGCCCAGCAAGGAAACTAAGGGTCGCATAAAATACGTCTATGACTTCTATGAGTATTCGGAGAAAGACAATTCTGTTCCGAAGGCTGATATTGTCATGGAGACATACACAGCTGACAATGCTAACCTTTACAAGACGAAGAAAGACAGTCATTTCACCGTTATCAGCAACAAGCTGTTACGTTTCAAGAAGCTGAATCCGAAACAGAAAGGTCTGCTTCTGAAAGTTCTGTCGCTCCCGAATACATGGAGATTTTCCGTGTCGGGCATTGTGAAAATCTGCAAAGAGGGCAAGTCTGCTATACACGATCTTTGACTGCACACTCTGCAACCGAACGAAGCAGGGCTTCGAGAATGAAAACCTCGGCGATTACGGCGATATGAACGGCGACGTCGGCAAGGAATGGCTGGCACTCTACACGACAAAGGACAAAGCGGCGGGCGAAGCGATCACGACAGACATTATCGCTCAGAAAGGCAACAGCCAAATGCCCCTCGACAAAGCAAGGGCTTAAGGCTTTTCGGCAAGACAGACATGGTAAACCTTGTCTCCGAGGAATACGGCTACAATGATTCGCTTGACGGACTCTACATCTTCTGCGGCACGGCGGCAGAAGCTAATACTTCTCCCGAACAGCCCGAGGAACCGGCGGCAGAAACCGAGCTCGCACCCGCTTCCGATAGCAAGCCCGCTGAGACTGCGGCTTCCGAAGCTACCATAAGCGAAGCTAACGCCGCTAATTCGGAGCAGCCGCAGAAAACAGGCTCGGTAGTAGGCAGCGGAACAATGATAATGAGCTGCGGACTGTCCGCGGCGGTCGGAGCGCTGATGCTTCCTTCTCACACGCAAAAAGCGCGGGTGATAATATCGCCGTCTAATATAACTTGAACTCAAAATGCAGACCGCATATTTCCGGCGTCGGATATATGCGGTCTGTTTTGGTATATACGGGTACTGTTTTATCATCTATTTACCACGGTGTATTTATCATGTTTTTACGGTCTGTACAGATATCGTAAGACATATTGAAAACAGCATATCGGTACTTGAAGTCACACAGCACTCTTCACCCCTGCACGCTGTAATTTATCAACTATAAATGAGCGCCTATTGTCAAATTGCATAAATAATCACTGTTAGTTAATGTCTTACGGTAGGAAAGGCGGAGGCAATCCCCCATTTGCACTAACCTAATGCAAAACCATTGAAAATACGGTGATTTCGGGGTCACACGGGCGGGAGCAATGGCACAATTAAATTCGTGCAGCCGCCCTGCAAGCTTTGTGATAGTCTGAAATTGTGTAAATTGACGGTGTTGCTCATTTATAGTTATTGATTTGCACCCGCTTCTTTCGGATATGTTATATCGGATATCTCCGCGGCTTCTATCTGCTTTAAAAAGCTGTCGGAGCTGTGAGCATATATACATTCTCCCCCGCCTGCCATAAGAATCCCGACTACTTCTCCGTATTCATTCACGACAGGTCCGCCGCTTGCGCCCATACAGCCCCATCTCGGGTCGAGCGTCATTATAAGCTCTCCGTCCTTATCCATTACCGCCGTTACTTCATATACGCAGTTTTCGTGAACGTCGTCCGTGTCCCACAGATTTGCCAGAAGATAGAGCTTGTCGCCAAACTCCACAGGGTGCGTTGAGAGCTTCAGCGAATTCAGCTTCTTGCCGCCGTAGACCGTAAATGCGGCAACATCTTTATCAATATCGGGGACGGGGCGTGCATCTTTTATCACAAGAGCGTTTTTCAGGCTTGCACCGGTAGGCTCAAAGGTCTTTACGTATTCTATCACGCCGCCCGTAACATATCCGGGGATATCTTCGCCCGTGAAGCCCGTGTCTTCATCATTCCAGAGAAAATGAACAGCCGTGACAAGCAGCTTTTGACCGTGCGCCGCGGAGTCCATTACAAAAGCTGTTCCCGAATCAAAGTCTCCGTCAACCGAGTGCCAATGAACAGTATACGAACAGTTCGCCGCAAGCTCTTCTATTTCGGAGAAAGAAAGCTTTTCCGCCTCCGGGGGCTGTTCCTCAGAAGTCTCCGTAACATCTGACGCGGAATTTTGCGAAGCCTCAGTCTGAACCGTGGTCGTCCCGGAAACACTTGTCTTAGTATCTTCCGACTCGGTCGATTTTTGTGAAGCAGTCTGACCGCAGCCGGTCAACGAAATCAAAGCCGCAGAAAACAGGGCGATCAGTTTTGTTCGATTCATTTTATCACATTCCTTTAAAATTTTATTTATCATACCTATCTCAAAATAGCTTTTACGGTCGTCGTGCCTGCTGCACCCGTTCTTCTCTAAGTCCGTGCAGCCCGAAAGCGAGAGAAGCAGACAGGGGTCGCATATCTCCTACGCGCAGAACTTGTCCCACAGCTTAAGAGCTTTTCTCCTTTTCCTCCGCGAATTCCGTCTCGACAGCAGTTCCGTTTTTATATATCTCAGTTTTTGTGATATTACCTTTCTTATCGTAATATGTCTTTGTTCCTTCGGTCAGGCTGTCCTCCGAGAAATGCCCTTCTTCAATGCGCTTTTCGCCCGTGGATTTATCGGTATATGTCAATGTGCCTTCGCCGTTTTTGTCCGAATCGGAATAACCGCCGCTGTATTCCTCGATATCTCCGTTCTTGTAATATACCATCTTTGTAACCTCTCCGTTCAGACTGCCGCTCATCCAATTGCCTTCAACGATCTTTTTCTTCTTATCCTTTTCGCTCTTGCCGTAGGTAATTGTCAGCACGCCGATGCCGTTGCGTT
>JAILFF010000130.1 GCA_024697705.1 Ruminococcus sp. | reverse complement strand
TTCGATCGGCACGGTAACGCTCTGCAAGTACGGCGACCTCGACGGCAACGGCTCTGTCGATGTAAGCGATCTTATCTTAATGCAGAAATCGCAGGCAGGCTGGAGCATCGGTTACAGCTATGAAGAAGTTACCGACCTTGACGGCGACGGTGCTCAGACGCTTTCCGATCTTATGCTTTTGCAGAAGTTTACGGCAGGCTGGAGGGTCAAGTTCGGAAAGTAAGACCGAATAAAATTATAACTGTCACATACATCATAAAAGACCCGACTGCTTTTTACGGCGGTCGGGTCTTTGCTTTATCCGTTATCGGTTGTTGACTGTCTCGGGGTACATATCGTGGTGGGCGAGTCTGTCCCACGCAAGCTGCTCCCACTTGGTGCCGGGCTTGCCGTAGTTGCAGTAGGGGTCTATCGAAAGCCCGCCGCGGGGGAGGAACTTGCCCCACACCTCGATGTACTTCGGCTCCATGAGCTTTATCAGGTCTTTCATGATGATGTTCACGCAGTCCTCGTGGAAGTCGCCGTGATTCCTGAAGCTGAACAGATACAGCTTAAGAGACTTGCTCTCGACCATTTTCACGTCGGGAATGTAGGAAATATAGATCGTCGCGAAGTCGGGCTGACCCGTGATCGGGCAGAGCGACGTGAACTCGGGACAGTTGAATTTAACGAAATAGTCGTTGTCGGGGTGCTTGTTGGGAAAAGTTTCAAGCACTTCGGGTGAGTAGTCCGAAGAGTATTTAGTATTGTTATTGCCGAGCAGGGAGATATCCCCGCGCTCGTTTTCGGTTCTTCCGCTCATATTATTGTTCCTCCCTTTTGTCGATAGCGGGGTCTTTAACGCCGTTCGCCGCAAACGCCGCCGCACGGTCGATGCAGGTGCCGCACTTGCCGCAGGGCTTGTCGCCGCCCTCATAGCAGCTCCATGTCAGCTCGTAGGGAGCGCCGAGAGCCAAGCCCTTCGCCACCACCTGCGCCTTGTTCAAGCCGATAAAGGGCGCTGCCACGGTAAGCTCGTTCCCGCTGCCCAAGTAAATAGCGCGGTTGATGGCGTCGTTGAAGTCCTTGCTGCAATCGGGGTAGGCATTGCCCGCCGCGTCGTCGGCATGAGCGCCGTAATAGATCTCGGTGCAGCCCTGTGAGAGCGCGATACTCGCGGCGCTTGCGAGGAAAAGCCCGTTTCTGAACGGCACATAGGTCGAAACGGGAGCGCCGCCCGTCTTTTTTATCTGCTCGGAATAGCTTTCCTCGGGGATATCCTCCGTCGAGCCTTGCAGCAGCGAACAATTGCTCCCCTCGAACATAACGCTTAAGTCAAGCTCGCGGTGCTTCACTCCGTAACGTTTAGCGATCGCGCGGGCGGCTTCGAGCTCTTTACTGTGCTTCTGTCCGTAGCTTACGGAAAGTGCCAGCACCTCGTCCGCGCCGTATTTATCC
This sequence comes from Ruminococcus sp., assembly GCA_024697705.1. GTDB lineage: Bacteria > Bacillota > Clostridia > Oscillospirales > Ruminococcaceae > YE71. Next base: position 1,490 of record JAILFF010000130.1, on the reverse strand, counting down.
ACGGCAATGGCAAGACAGGTTGTGCTGTCAACGCCGCCGCTGAAAAGTACAAGTGCTTTCATATCATAACTTCCTTTACAGTTGATATTTGTCAAACAGATAATTATCCTCGTCGCGGGAATCGCTGCCAAATTCATACAGAACGGTCTTGTCCTCATTAAGCAGGCAGATATACCGCCCCGCTTCGGGAGCCGTCCATAATTCCCGCAGAGCGGCAGCCCTGTCGGTGAATCTCACCTTATAAATAACGCCGTATATCAGCAGAAAGAATATTTCACCGCTTTCATCATTTAAAAGCGAGAGCATCCGGTCAATGATTTCCTGCAAATCGGCGCATTCGGGAATTGCGGAATCCGGCTTTTTGTCCTGACTGTAAAAACCGAGCTTTTCCAACAGCGCATGGTCGGGGAGAGCGCAGGTCTCCTGTCCGATTATCTGTACAGAGCGAATTTTTTTAATGATATTCCGCGCTTTCTGCTCCGCGAGCTTTCTTTGAAGCCGCTCCCTGTCGGTCATATCAGCAGTCCTCCTTGCGGCTCCAGTAGTTGACCTCCTTGAAAAGCGGCGTGGAGAAATAGCGCTCGGCGGTGTCGGGGAGAATGGTCACGACCGTCTTGCCGCGCCCGAGCTTCTTGGCGAGTGCTAAAGCCGCGCAGACGTTCGTGCCGCTCGAAATGCCGCACATGATGCCTTCTTTAGCCGCAAGCTCCTTCGAGGTCTTTATAGCGTCCTTGTCGCGCACGATGAAGATATTTGAATAGATGTCGGTATCAAGCACCTTCGGGATAACGCCGTCGCCGATGCCCATTTGCAGATGCGTACCCACCGAGCCGCCCGAGAGGATAGCCGCGTTTTCGGGCTCGACAGCCCATATCTCGATGTCGGGATTCTTCTCGCGGAGCGCCTGCCCGATGCCCGTTATCGTGCCGCCCGTGCCTATCCCCGAGCAGAAGCCGTGTATAGGCTTGCCTACCTGTTCGAGTATCTCCCGGGCGGTGTGGCGGCGGTGAACTTCGGGGTTGGCGGGGTTTTCAAACTGCTGCGGAACGAACACGTTCGGGTCGCTTGCCTTGATCTCCATCGCGATATTGGCACATTCCTCGATGCACGCGCCGATGTTGCCGCTGTCGTGAACGAGAATCACCTCAGCGCCGTAGTGGGTGACGAGCTTGCGGCGTTCCTCGCTGACCGAGTCGGGCATGATTATCTTGGTCTTATAGCCGCGCACCGCGCCGATGAGCGCAAGCCCGATGCCCTGATTGCCGCTTGTCGGCTCGACGATAATGCTGTCTTTGTTGAGTAAGCCCTCCGCTTCTGCCTTTTCGATCATGGCGAGAGCCGTGCGGGTCTTTATCGAGCCGCCGACGTTCAGCCCCTCGAACTTGACGAGTATTTCCGCGCTGTCCTCCGCGACGATATTGTTCAGCCTGATGATCGGCGTATGTCCTATTGCTTCAAGAATATTTTGGTAGATCATAAATAACTCCTTA
>JAILFF010000127.1 GCA_024697705.1 Ruminococcus sp. | reverse complement strand
GGGGATTCGAACCCCGGACCCTTTGATTAAAAGTCAAATGCTCTACCGACTGAGCTAATAACTCGACCGCAGTTATGAACGGATTTTATCGCCGAATTGCTCGGCTCCCATTCAACGTGCTTGATTATTATATCACATTTTAAGCGCTCTGTCAACAGTCATTCGGAATTTTCGTCAAATTGCACAACGAATGGTGCGCGAAATGTGGGTTGTGGGCTTGCTCCCGCCTGTTTCCCCGCAAATCTTTCCTGCTTCGCAATGCCGTATTGTAGGGGCGCACCTATGTGTGCGCCCGTGAAATTTTCCCTTCATTGCTGATATTCCCGGCTTTGCGCAATTCATTTGCGAAAAGCGCTTCGCTCTTTTGCAAATATAAAATCGGCAATTCTCTTGTTCTTGCTCTGACTTGCAGAATCATTCACTTGCGCCTTTTTGTGGGCTTTTCTTGAAATTGCCGATTTTATATTTTAACCGTTCAACTTTCTCTCTCCGAGATGTTTTCGACTGTCGTAGGCTTTTGTGGGGGAACCCCTTCTGAAGAAGGGTTATCCCCCACACCCCCTTCCTAAGACTTTTGGTTTTGCCCTCGCTTTCTTTTTCTTTTCTTTCGATTGACAACCGCTTATCTTTTTGCTATAATTATATAGATGTATTCATTTGATTAATTCCAAGGAGTGTTAAATTTGACAAATAAAGAAAACATACGCAATTTCTGCATAATCGCTCATATCGACCACGGTAAATCTACCCTCGCCGACCGTATTCTGGAACTCACCGATACCGTCGCCCTCCGCGATATGGAAGATCAGCTTCTCGATAATATGGATATCGAACGCGAACGTGGAATTACCATCAAAGCACGCGCCGTAAGACTTAACTACCATGCCGACGACGGCAACGACTACGTCTTTAACCTCATCGACACCCCCGGACACGTCGATTTCGGCTATGAGGTCTCGCGCTCACTTGCCGCCTGCGAGGGCGCTGTGCTCGTTGTGGATGCTTCTCAGGGCGTTGAGGCGCAGACTCTCGCCAATACCTACCTCGCTATCGAGCACGACCTCGAAATCCTCCCCGTCGTCAATAAGATAGACCTGCCCTCCGCCGAGCCCGACAGGATCTGCCACGAGGTAGAGGATATCATCGGTATCCCCGCGCTCGACGCGCCCCGCATCTCGGCTAAGGCGGGTATCAATATCAAGGAAGTCCTCGAACGCATAATCACCGATATCCCCGCGCCGAAGGGCGACGATCACGCGCCGCTCCGTGCGCTTATCTTCGACAGCTACTACGACCAGTACAAGGGTGTTATCATCTACGTGCGCGTCATGGAGGGCTGTCTCAAGATCGGCGATGTTATCAAGCTCTGCGCCACCGAAGCCGAGTTCCAGACCGTCGAGGTGGGCTATATGGGCGCTACCGACCTTGTGAACGTCGGCGAGCTCCATGCGGGCGAGGTGGGCTATATCTCCGCTTCGATAAAGTACATCGGCGATACCCGCGTGGGCGATACCGTCACCCTTGCCGAGCGCCCCTGCGCCGAGCCTCTGCCCGGCTACAAGAAAGTCCAGCCGATGGTGTATTCGGGTATCTACCCCGCCGACGGCGCGAAATACCCCGATCTGCGCGACGCTCTCGACAAGCTTGTGCTGAACGATGCTTCGCTTTCGTTCGAGCCGGAAACATCAGCCGCTTTGGGCTTCGGTTTCCGCTGCGGATTTCTGGGGCTTCTGCACATGGAGATAATCCAGGAGCGCCTTGAACGCGAGTACAATCTCGACCTTATCACGACTGCGCCTTCGGTTATCTACAAGGTAAATCTTGCCGACGGCAGAACGCTCATGATAGACAATCCCTCGAACTACCCCGACCCCGCGATCATTACGAGTGCCGAAGAGCCGATAGTCAAGGCGGACATTTACACGCCATCGGAGTTTGTCGGCACGATAATGGACCTTTGTCAGGACAGGCGCGGCACGTTCCGCAACATGGACTATCTCGACGAAACGCGGGTGGATATGCATTACGAGCTGCCGCTCAACGAGATAATCTACGACTTTTTCGACGCGCTGAAAAGCCGCACGAAGGGCTATGCGTCCTTCGATTACGAAATGCTCGGCTATCAGCCGTCTAAGCTGGTTAAGCTCGACATTCTGCTGAACGGCGAGGTTGTGGACGCGCTTTCGTTCATTGTACACACGGACAAGGCGTATCAGCGCGGGCGTAAGATATGCGAGCGTCTGAGGGACAATATCCCGAGACAGCTGTTCGAGGTACCCGTGCAGGCGGCGATAGGCGGCAGGATAATCGCGAGGGAGACCGTCAAGGCTATGCGCAAGGACGTTTTAGCGAAGTGTTACGGCGGCGACATCACGCGAAAGAAGAAGCTGTTAGAGAAGCAGAAAGAGGGCAAGAAGCGTATGCGTCAGTTAGGCACGGTAGAAGTGCCGCAGGAGGCGTTCATGTCGGTATTGAAGCTTGACGAAGACTAAAGCAAGATAAAAGATAAAAGATAAGAGATAAAAGATAAAAGATAGCCGCAAGTGAAGGCAAACCAAAAGTCTTAGGAAGGGGTTGGCACGAGTAAAACTCGTGCAGGGGAGAACCCTTCTTCAGAAGGGTTTCCCCCACAGAAGCCTACGACAGTCGAAAACATCTCGGAGAGAGAAAGTTGAACGGTTAAAATATAAAATCGGCAATTTCATAAGAAAGCCAACAAAAACGCAGAAACGAGTAATTCTGCATATCGTGACGGAAACAAGTAAATTGCCGATTTTATTTTGCAAAAGAGCGAAGCGATTTTTGCAAACGAATTGCGCGAATGTTGGGGTTTCAGTGCGGTCGGGGTAAATTCACGGGCGAGCAATGCTCGCCCCTACATTATTTGCCAATTAATTAGTCTCTCCTCAACAACCCCCAATCTCCTCAAACAGTCTTGATGACCGGTTTTCAAACAGATATCCGAGCAGATTACCGATGAGGCGCAAAAGCATCGCCGCAAGGCGGTCAATGTTCATTGCTATCACACTGAGGGTTATTGATGTTCTTGTTGTG
>JAILFF010000118.1 GCA_024697705.1 Ruminococcus sp. | reverse complement strand
GGTAGGCGGTCAGGAATACTGCATGGTTACTAAGGCGGTGTATGCGGAGCTGCTGCGCTTCAAGGCTGTCGAGGAGGGTGAAGACCCGGCAGCTGTATCTCCCGAAAAGACGCCTACGGTTATCATCAGTATCAGGGATTTCTATAATGTCAAGGCAAGAAAAGATGAATACCGCGAGATAAGCCGCGGTGAGTTCAACGAGCTTATGGCACGGAAAAAGGAGGAAGAGCTTGCGGCTTCCGCAAATGCCATAAAAGTCAAAGCAAGTGTTTTTGCTCCGTATATTGACTCCGATAAAGAATATGTTGCTCTGGAATGGAAATCATATGCTTCTCTTCTGAGGATCAAGGCATCGGAGGAATATATGGTGACGCCCGATTCCGAAAACAGCCTCACAGTAAGAATACGGCTTCGTGATTTCTTTCCGCGGGTAAGGCTTACTGTTGAGTACAATGATGTAAGCAGTGAGCTTTACGAGGAACTTCTGAGATACAAAAGAATGACAGACCCGGAATATGCAGTCATAGAGGGTGATAAGGTCACGATAAGGGTCACGGAGTATTATCCCGAAAATGTAGGGGATCAGGAGTATGTAGACGTCAGCAGAGAGGTATATTATTATCTCCTCGACGAAAGAATGAAGGAGAAAAGCAGGGAGCGCTACGAAGAAAGGTTCGTGTACGGCAGCCAGGCTGACTTTGTAAAGCTTGGTGAGATGGAGGGTATATTTGAGGAGTCAGCCGAATCGGTATGTATAAGAAACGGGCTGTTAAACAGCGTATATAAGGCTATGAACAAGCTGAAACCGGAGCTTTCGAGGAGATATTACATGAGAAAGGCACTGGGCTATTCGGAGGATAGGATCGCTAAAATAGAGGGTATCAGCCAGTCGGCAGCGTCGCAGAGTATCGCAAAAGCCGATAAGCTCATCAGGATGATACTCAAAAACGAAGGGTTACTTTCTATGTGATTATTAGACAAAAATATAAAGCTTAAATTGTGCAACAGGACGAATTTAAAATTATTTTTCGATTTTCACTTATAAAAATCCCGAATTTTGTCGGTACTTATGAGAAGGGTCGATAAGGCGAACCGTCTCAACGGCAAAATCACTTTGATGAAAGGAGGCGATGTCCATGCATGGCGACGATGTAGCCAGCGCGGGAGTTACCCTGACTACCGAGATGATCTCGAAGGCAACCGAGATCATATTCGAGATGCTCAAAGTCGCTATCGACAAGGAGCGGCAGTATGTGAATAACAAGACTGCGAATCTCAAAGATACCGAACTCTCCGGCGGCGAAGTAAGCCTGAAACAGCTGAAAAAAAGCGGGGAAATATCCATGATCCCGGGCTATGATAAAGCATATTTCAAGGAGCTCGTCAAGAGAGCAAAGGCGCTCGATGTTCCTGTGGCAGGGGTCAAAGAGCGCGGCAAGGAGAATACCATATCGGTTTTCTTCAGCAAAAAGGACGAGGCTGTTATAAGCCGCCTTGAAAAAGAGATCAAGAGCGAGAAAATGAAAGACCCGAAGCAGTCTGTGAAAATGACAACGATCGGCAAGTCGGAGACAGAGGGCTTTTCTATGTACTGCGCCGACCACGATATACCCGTCAGCTTCATGGAAACAAGGGAAGGGGACGTAAAGTGTATTTTTGATGCCGCTTATGAAAAGCAGGTCAGCAGGGCGCTCAATAACTACCACATCATGCAGGGCGAGCTGTCGAAAATATCCGTCGAGGTCGTGAAGGACAAGGGAAAGCCGAAGATCGTTGTGACCGATATGAACGACGGAAAAAAGCTCACGATGAATTTCAGCACGAAGGCAAGGCTGGAGCATATGCTGAACGAGCGGCTCGGATTCGAACCGTTCAAGGCGGCGGAGGTCGCAAACGTCCTCGCGGACAGGCTGACCGACGAGCAGAGAAGATACTTTTACAGCGGCTCACGGACTGTCGAGCAGATGGAATATTTCGAGAAGGATATTCGCTTTGAGGACGATAATATCCTGACCGAGAATTTCTCGTTTGCGAAGATGAAGCTCCGGAACGAGAAGGTGCCGCACCTGACGATAACGGACGGGGCTGAAAATTTTGTGGTGCTGTCGGGGCTCGGTATCGACCGCGCTAAGGTCGAACAGGATATACGCAGGTTCCTGAAAATCAACGACGATGAAACGATAGCGGCGATCATGAAGAAGGCTGAAAGGCTGGGCTTCGCGGATAAGACGTTCAAAAAGAGCTTCAAGCAGTTTACCATCGAGCGCGAAACGCTGAACAGCTTTACTGTCACTGGCGGCACAACGGTGCTGAGGCTTAATCTTGACGATAAGGAAGCGGCGGTAAAACAGCTGGAGGAAACATTCGGTATCAGCCGAAAAAAAGCCGAGCGCATAGTCGATAAGGCGGCAAAGCAGTCGGTATCGGCGAACACGCTGAAACGTATCAAGAGCATACTTCCGAAAAAGGAGAACGCCCTCGAACACAAGACTCGTGAGAGGGGGAGCCGCAAATGAGCAGACAGCCGCGCAAGCCGGACGCGATAACGATAGGCGTTTACTCGGTGCTTGCAGGAGCGGCGTTCTACGGTTCGGCTGTGCTGGGAGCTTGTCTTGATCTCGCGGCAAATGAGAACGGAAAAGTTGATCTCGATGTGCTGTCCAAATCTTTGGATAGTACAATAACAGACACCGGGCTCGTTTGGCAGATGGTTCGGGCAGGCGGGAACGCCGCAAAGCTGCCCGTGTTCGCGGCTTTCGGTCTTGGAATCTACGCTCTGATGAAGATCACGGGCAAAAAGAAATTCCACCGCAAGGGCGAGGAACACGGCTCGGCAAGGTGGGCGAACAAGAAAGAAATAAAGAGCCTCTTGGACAAGCCCAAGAAACAGAAGCTGCCGTTTAAGATCAAGGTACATAACATTTTTGAACGCTTGAAATTTTGGAAGTGGAAAAAGAAGGAGTTTGTAGCGGATAACAACATTATCCTCACGAACGAAGTGAAAATGT
>JAILFF010000101.1 GCA_024697705.1 Ruminococcus sp. | reverse complement strand
TGAAGAAGGGTTCTCCCCTGCACGAGCTTTGCTCGTGCCACCCCCTTCCTAAGACTTTTGGTTTGCCCTTGCTTTGCGGCTATCTTTTATCTCTTATCTTTTATCTTCTTTTATCATTCTCATGACTTCCGTGTAGCAAAGCACAAACGGCGCCGCGCCCTTCGCGTCGTTTTCCACAATGGGCTCGGAGATGTAGTATTCGTAGCTGCCGTCCCGCTGCTTGTTGTCCTCGGGACCCAAGCCCGCCATAAGACATATCCCGCCAAGCTCAAACGCACCGTCAATGTCAACGCTGAAATACTTCCCGCAGATGCCGTCAAACGTCTTTCTGCCGAGAACCGCGTATTTCCCGTCAAGAACGCCCAGCCTTGCACCCTTCATCATCGCGTAGGATATCATGCAGCTGCCGCTCGTTTCGAGATAGTTGCCCTTTCTGTCGCCGCAGTCAACGACCTGATAATACATACCCGTCTCGGGGTCGGCGTATTGCGCCACTCCGTCAATTACCTCGCGGAATATGCCGATGAGCACCTCCCTGTCCTTCTCGCTGTCCATATAGCCGATGATGTCGGCAAGCGCCACCGTGAACCAGCCGATAGCCCTCAGCCAGAAGCTCGCCGAACAGCCCGTTTCTTTGTCCGCCCAGAACGCCTTCCTCGAACAGTCAAAGCCGTGATACAGCAAGCATTTTTTCTCGTCGAACATATATTTGCGGACGTTCGTTATCTGAGCAACTATGTCGGAATAATCCCCGCCGCCGTATTCGCGGGCAAAGCGCGTGGCGAAAACCTGCGCCATGTATATCCCGTCGAGCCACACCTGATCGGGATATATCCTCTTGTGCCAGAAATTGCCCGTCGCCGTGCGCGGCTGCTTAACAAGCTGCTCGTGCAGAAGGAATATCGCCTTTTTGTACTTCTCCTTGCCCGTCATCTTGTACAGGTCGAAAAGCACGCGACCCTCGTTTATGCTGTCGAGATTGAATTCTTCCTGATTATAGCCGAGTATCGAGCCGTCCTCCCGAACGTAGTAGTCGATGAATTCCTCGGCGAAATCGGAGTATTCATTTTTCCCCGTGATCTCGGCGAGGTCAAGCAGCGCCGTTATCATGCAGCCGTCGATGTAGTTCCATTTCGCGGACTTGCCCTGCATTATGCTCTCTCTGTTCCAGAACGGTCTGTCGGGCGAAGAAGCCGCTGTCAACCTGAAGATATATCTGTCGATCTCATTCATTTCAAACTCTCAACCTCCGATAATTTTGCCGACATTATGCGTAATAAGCGGTTCGCCGTCGCAGCCCTCGACGCTTACGTTTTCGATCAGCAGCTTTTTCACGTTGTCGAAGTACATTCCCGCACGGCACATTTCGACGGCGTTGTTTTTCATTGCGGGGATACCCGGCTTTGCCTGCGGGTCGTAGGTGAAGCGTATGTTCTCCACCGTCACCGAGCCGATGGGCTGTTCGGGCAGACCGTCGCAGTAGCAAGCCGCCACCCCGCAGTTTGTACATTCCATATTGCGGAAGGTGAACTCGCCGAGATACGGCGTTCTGTCGTCAACGGGGAGCTTCTCGCGGGTGGTGTTGTACTCCGAATATCTGTCGGGGTCGCAGCAGTTGTACCACATATTTATGACTATCGGCGTAAGAACGCCGTCCATTTTCATGTTCTCGAAAAGCACTCCGTCGATGACCGCGTCCTTTCCCCTGCCGCGGCGGGTCTTTATGCGAAGCCCTCGGTCGGTGTGGTCAAAATAGCACTGACTGACCGTAAGAGCTTTAACGCCGCCCGCTGTCTCGCTGCCGAGCGTCACCGCTCCGTGACCGAACTGCATAAGGCAGTTCCGAATCGTATGATCGCTCGCGGGAGTCCTGAACCTCCTGCCGATCTCGATCTTGCCCGATTTGATAGCTATGCAGTCGTCGCCCACGCTGAACTTGCAGCCGAATATCCTTACGTTGTCGCAGGCTTCGGGGTCGAGCGCGTCGGTATTGGGGCTGTCCTTCGGGGCGTTTATTTTCAGGTCGAGGAAGGAGAGCTTCGACGAAAAGAACGGGTGTATCTGCCACGAGGCGGAATTTTGCACCGTTACGCCGTGAACGGTTATCTGCCTGCATCGGTTGATGAAAAGCAGTCTCGGGCGGGGGACTTCCTGTTCCCTGACGTTCACCCACCATGTGCTGTTCTGCGCGTTGCCGTCAATAGTTCCTTTGCCGACGATAGTTATGTCCTCGGCGTACTCCGCAAAAAGCAAAGCCTGATGCATGGGAACGGCGTTGCCCTCCCATGTGCCGAAGTGTATCTCTTCGCCGGTAACAATGTCCTTAACCGTGCCGGGTATTATGGGATAGCGCGAGGTATCTGTATTCCCGAGCAGCACGGCGTTTCCCGAGATGTCGAGCGTTATGCGGCTTTTCAGACAAAGCGGAGCGGTGCTGTAAACGCCTTCGGGGAAGAACAGCCTTCCGTTTTCGGGAAGACAGTTGATCGCGGTCTGTATGCTCTGCGTATCGTCTGTCACGCCGTCGCCCTTTGCGCCGAAATCTTTTACGTTCACGGCGCAGGATTCCTCAGCCGTTTTAAAGCTCACCTTGCCGTACCCCGTGACCTCCAACAAGTATTCCGTATCGGGTCGAAGATCAAAGACCGAGAAAACATTTGTGTTCGAGGTAAAGAGCTTTTCGCCGTTCAAAAAAACGCCGTATTCGCCGCCGCAGTAATAGGCTTTATCGTTATCAAGCTCGAAGCAGGCGCTTACCGAGCCGATATATAATTGTTTTATCATATTCTTATGACTCCCGTTATCATCTTCCGCCCGCACGGACTTTTGCGCCCGCGTCGCGGAAGATCGTGATAAACGTATTTTTGATCTTGATAAACAGCATATCGAACGCAAGATAGAATACGCCGAACAGTATCGGCTCAACGCCGAGCATCGTTTCCGCGGAGGAAATGTCTGCATTCGGGTCAACCCCGAGCAGAACGTTCAGCGCGAAGTATGTCCTGAAAACGCAGTAAAGAAGCACGCCCGCATAAAGCACGTTTAAGAAGACCGACCAATATTTGCGCGTCGTGACCATCATCCATTTGTCGTTCTCACCGTCCTCTTTTTCAAAAGAGCGAAGCAGCTTGTTCGCCATAAGGTCGGTGGTAACACCCAAGCCTATCGCCATTGCAAGCAGAAGGTCGAGCCCGTGGATATACAGTCCCAGTCCCCACAGGAAGAAATAGCAGACCGCTCCCGCAAACCAGAATTTGAGAAGCACTATCTTCACCGTTGACGGGATCGAGAACTTTTTCTTCCCGCGGTACTTGTTTATCTCCTCATCGGAGACCTCGGGGGCGTTCTCGGCGTTCACAAGGCGGTCGAGCGCGTCGGTTTTCAGGTCGTAATAACCCGCGGACTTTTTATCGCCGCTCTTTGCCTTTTTGCCTGACATATCCTCACCCCCGTACTGTACATGATGCTTATTTTCGCAAATTTTTGTTGTTTTGCAATACCAATATTGTAGTGGCGCGCATTGCGCATCCGTGTATTGCCCCGCCTTTGCGATTTTACGAACATTCGCGCTTTCTTTGCGAAAAACGCTTCGCTCTTTCGCAAATTAAAATCGGCAATTTACTTGTTCTTGCTCTGATTTGCAAAATTATTCGCTTCTGCCTTTTTGTTCGCTTCTTTAGAAATTGCCGATTTTATTTTTGACCGGATAGCCTGCGTTCTTACCGTAAGATTCCGACTGCCGCCAGCTTTTGTGGGGGAGAACCCTTCTGAAGAAGGGTTCTCCCCTGCACGAGCTTTGCTCGTGCCACCCCCTTCCTAAGACTTTTGGTTTTGCCCTCACTTTGCGATTTTTTTCAACTTCCTAAGACTTTTGGTTTTGCCCTCACTTTGCGTAATTTATCTGCCTTGCGCTTATCTTTTATCTTTTATCTTCTTTATTGCTCTTCGCCAATATCTATCGCCGCCATGCTTTCGTTGCCCTCAACGTCTATCGAGGTATTGATCTTCTTTATCGCCTTTGAATATACGGGAAGCAGCGCCAGCAGCCCCGCCGTCACGCAGATAAAGACTATATGCGCCGCTACCACATTGTAAGCGGTGCTGATGTAGATGGTATTCCTGTCAACGATTATCGGGTTGTCGGGTCGGTATACGGCGCTCTCGATGCGTATCAGATAGACCGCGTCAACGAAAACGATGAAAGCAAGCATCAGCGAAAGCAGAACGAGCATCACCTTGTCGGGCTTCTTTCGGCGCGGGAATGATCTTAGGAACACCACAAACGAGAGTATCGAAAGCAGCATCGCCGCGAACTCGCACTGTCCCATGTTAGCGCCGTTTATACGTGCGGTCGTGTTCGCTATCGCCGAGAGATTGAGCGAATAGATAAGGAACGCCGTAACGAGCGAAAAAAGAGGGATCCTCTGCGGAGAGCGTTTCAGCGAGACTATCTGCCTGCGCATAAACTCCTTGAAGCCCCTGCGCTCACCCGCAGAGGTCTTATTATCAGCCATCGGCAGTCCCTCCCTATATCCTTATCGCGTTTGTGGTCTCCTTGTCGAAGAAGTGTCTCTTCTTGAAGGAAACGTTCACCCTGTCGCCGTATTTATATTTGAACCAGTCGCGGAATTTGCAGGTTATCTTGTGCTTTCCGACAAATCCGTTTACGAGCGTGTTCTGTCCGAGATTTTCGTTTGAAACGACGTTCACGACAAGCTCCCCGCCCTGAACGACGTTCTCGGGACGAACGCCCATAACAAGCGTTTTGCCCTCGTACTCTTTCAGCACATTGTATTCCTCGTAGGAAAGGTCGATCTCGAAATCGGGGCTGACCGCCTGCGCGTACCTTATCTCCACCTCGAACAGATTCATCGGCGGAAGCCCGATAAAGCCCGCGACAAACAGGTTCGCGGGGTGGTCGTAAAGTTCGAGCGGCGTGCCGATCTGCTGAACGTGTCCCATCGACATACATACTATCCTGTCGGCGAGGGTCAGCGCTTCGGTCTGATCGTGGGTCACATATAGCATGGTAGCGTTCAGCCGCTTGTGGAGAAGCAGTATCTCGCGGCGGGTGGCGCTCCTGAGCTTTGCGTCGAGATTGGAAAGCGGCTCGTCGAAGAGGAACACCTTCGGCTTGCGCACGATGGCGCGTCCCATTGCAACTCTCTGCCGCTGACCGCCCGAAAGCTGACCCGGCTTTTTGTTGAGCTGGCTTGTGAGGTCTAATATCTCGGCAGCGGCAAGCACCTTCTGATGTATCTCGTTCTTGTTCTCCTTTCGGAGCATGAGCGAGAACGCCATGTTTTCGTAGACAGTCATGTGACCGTACAGCGCGTAGTTCTGAAAGACCATCGCTATATCGCGGTCTTTCGGCGGCATCTGCGTTACGTCCCTGCCGTCGATGATGAGCTTTCCGCGTGTGATGTCTTCAAGCCCCGCGACCATTCGCAGAGTGGTGGATTTTCCGCAGCCCGAAGGACCCACAAGAACGATCAGCTCGCCGTGCCCGACGTCAAGATTAAAGTCGTAGACCGCCTGAACCTTGTTGTCGTATATCTTTTCGAGGTGCTGTAACCGAAGATCGCTCATTTGTCCGTCCCCTCACGTTCCGTGCCTTTCAAGCCGTCAAGCTCCGACTGATATTTATTAAGAGCAGTCGTTTTCGCAATGCCTACGAATCCCGCACAGGCAAGCAGCACCGCCGAAATGCCGAGGCAAGCCGTAACATATCTGAACTGCCCCTCGCCCATGACGGTAGGCGTTTCCGCGCCGACCACGGGGTTTTCAGCCTTGAAAGCCTTCATCGGGATATAGAATATCCGTGCTGTCTGCAATATTCCCAATATTATCGAAATGACTGCATAGCCGAGCTTGTAGCTTTTCACGCCCTCCGACGAAAGAAACGCCGTCAGCATGAAAACGAGATTGTATACTATCGAAGCGCCTATGAACAGGCTGTAATAATAGCTGCCGACGTCGCTGCCGTAGATGCTCACGAAATAAAGCGCGTTCGCGGCGATGGCAAGCAGTATCAGGTTTGCGGAAAGCTTGTTCTTTGTAAAGCGGAGACGGTCTTTTTTCAGCTCCGCGTCCGATTTTAAGATCTGCGCCATTTCATTCACCCTTTCCCTTGCCGAGAGCCGCCTGCTCCGCTTTCATGACCTTTAACTTAAATATCAGATTGACCACGAGCAGGCACGCGGTAAGCAGCAGGAATCCGAAGACCGCGTAGGTCAGATCGAACCAGAACGTATCGTCGGGACCGATGTAGAGCGTTCCCCAGTCCTTTGAAAACGCTTCGAGCGCCTCAAAGTCCACCTCGTTTTGAAAACGTGCCTTGTAGTTTGCAAGCTGCGGAAGGCACCACGCGGAGACCCCGACCGAAGCCGCCGCCGAAAGCCCCGTCGCCACAAAATTGCCGATATAATACTTCCTGCGGGTGTGAGTATTCGTAAGAAACAGTATGACAGAGATCAGGATAAGCGCTATGCCCGCCTTAGTAAAAGCCGAATTGAAGGCGAACATATCATAGTACACTCTCGAACCGGGTACCGATGTCGCATCAAGATCGTAATCGGGATAAAGGATCGTTCTTGACAAAGCGTCGTAAAGATCGGTGGAAAGCCCAAGCGAGCTGACGAACACAAGCGCCGCCGCTATGAGTGCCGCCATACACGCATATTTTTGTAATTTCATCTGTTTTTTGTACATAAGAACCTTCCTTTATCGAACAGCTGTACGGTTCACGCCGAAGCCTTTAGGGATAGGCTCCGGCTTTGCCGTACATATTTCAAGGGGGTAGTAAGTAGAAAGCTATAATTATAGTAAACGACATTAATTCTTGATGTTTATAACGTTTATTGTAGGGCGGGGGCTTGCTCCCGCCTTAAAGAAAATGCCTGTCCCGCGATTTCGATTTGCGAAAATCGCTTCGCTCTTTCGCAAATATAAAATCGGCAATTCTCTTGTTCTCGATCATTTTTGCTGAAATCATTTGTCTGCGCCTTTTTGTGAGCTTTCTTTTAAATTGCCGATTTTATTTTTGAACCGTCAGACTTTCTTACTCCGAATTGTTTGTTGCTGTCGTGGGCTTTTGTGGGGGAAACCCTTCTGAAGAAGGGTTTCCCCCACACCCCCTTCCTAAGACTTTTGGTTTTGTCTTCACTTGTGGTTTTTCCTATCTTTTGGTTTGCCTTTACTGTGCGTTTTTTATCCGTTGATTTTCTTGTAGAAATCAAGCAGACGATGCCATGCCTCATTCCTGCGGATGAGATAGGTAGTACCGCCCCAGCCGCCGTCGGCTACGGTCTTGGATACCTTGTCGGCGGTCGAAGCAGCGTCCGCGCCCGACTCTCCGCCGAAGCCCTTCGCGATTATGTCAACATAAAGGTTCACCTGATCCTTGCCCGAACCGAACTGACCCGAAGCCGAAAGCGCCGTAAGCTCGTTTATGGAGTTGTTTTCCGCTACCTCCTGCGGAAGTACCGCGGGAACGGAGATGTACCAGGAATTGTCAGCGATCGCAAGCTCGGGGTGCTTGATGGTGCCGAGCGCTATGGCAGCCGAAATGTGCGAAGCACCCTCTCTGCCGACCTCGTGAGTACACTGATACTCAAACGCCTGGCTCTTTACGAAACTCAGTGTCGAACCGATATAATAACGTGCGTAATTGGTGTAGTTGCCGTTTTGCAGCTTCCAGAGGTCTTCATAAGACTTCTCGGATATCTCGGGCCATTCCTTGCCGTTGAAGGTGAACGTTACAACGTTGCCCGCGTCGTCGTGCTTAACGAAAGCGTCGGGGCCGTAGGACATGAGCACCTGCCCCTCGGGACTGTATGCGTAGTCGATGAGCTTCAAGCAGGCGCTCAGCTTGTTGGGATCGCTTGCTACGCCCGCCGTGGAGATGCCCCAGCCGTCGGTCTTGACGGAACGCCACGACTCGGTGAATCTCATGTACTTCTCTTCGCCGTCGTTCCATCTCGCTACGGGGACCATGACAGCCATGTACTTCTCGCCCGCCGCGTTATCGAGAGCGGTGGCGTTGTAGGCGGTCTGCGTCTGATTGTAGTCGTAGTGCATGAAGCCGTTGTCGTCGGAGAGATACTTCTCGGTGTTCACGTCCTCGGAGTTGATGAACGCCTGCGAGATAAGCCCCTCTTCCGCCATATCGTGCATTTTGGAAAGAGCCTCATAAGTCGCGGTCTCATCGCGTGAATCGTGCAGATCGCCGTCGGTGCCGACATAGAGATAATCAAGTCTCGATTCCATGCCGCGCACGCCGAAGAGCGTTCCCGCCAGTCTGGTCATATCGACGCGGCGCTGATTGTTCGCGTCCTCGCGGGTGAAAAGACCCTGCACGCTGTCCTTGCCGTTAAGCGTCTGCGGATTCGAGGTAACGCAGCGGAGGAGAGCCACAAGCTCGTCAACGTCCCACGCGGCGTTCTGACCGATGAACAGATCGGCACGGTTCTCGCCGTAATAGCCGTCATAGGTCTTGTCGATGTACTCGCGGAGCATATTTACCGCGGTAACGCCGTCTATCGAGCCCGCGGCGTTCATCTTGTCAACGATGTTGCCGTAAGCGCCGTAATTCTTCGAGACAGTCTCGGTGGCGGAACCGTCGGGCTTCACAACGTCGATATCCACCTTGCCCGAGGTCGGCATATAAGGAGTATATACGGGCTTGGCGGTCTTGTTGCTCTTATCAGCCTTGAATTCTCCGGGACCGTTCAGCAGCTTTTCAACCCAGTCTGTTCTCATAAGCGGCATACGCTCGATGTCGTTTACGCCGTCGAAATAGGGCGAGAAGTAGATAGCGCCCGCGTTGGGTCCCGCGGCGGCACCCGTTATCGAAAGGCGAACGATCGGGTTCTCTTCGAGATAAGCCTTGAAGTTCGGCATTTCGTTAAGATGCTCGGCGAGGTTCACGAGCTTGCCCTGCTGACCGTTCTCGGAAAGGAGGGTCGCCGTGCCCGAGAGCATATCTATCTGATCGAGCTGCGCGTCCCAATACTGATACTCATTGGCGGCGTTGTTGCCCTGATACTTGTCTTCTATCTGAATATCGAGAGTTTCCTCGATGAACTGCCATGTCGGCTTAAGGTCGCCCGAGTTGTAGGTCTTGCCGTCGGCTAAGGTGATGCCCTCGCCCGCAAGGTCGGCAGTGAAGCTCATGCCTGTCTTGTCGGAGTTATAGCCGCAAGCCATACGGAGGACGGTGCCGCTCGCCGCAGTCGGAGTCTGAGCCGCGCCATCGCTGCCGCCATCGGAGCCGCCGTCGGTCTTTCCCGCATCGGTGCTGCCGCCGTCGGTGCTTTCGGTGCTGCCCGCATTGCCGCCGCCGTTATCCGTGCCGCTGTCAACGGGCTTCACGCCGCAGCCGGAGATCATTGCAGTAGCCGAGATGGTGAGTGAAAGAATTAAAGCTGCAAATTTCGACATTTTCATATTTTTGATCCTCCTTGAAATATAGCATTGAACTGTCGGTTTACGTTCTGTCGGACCGCTTTTAGCGGCAGATGACATTGATTTTTGTACGGTGAAGTTTTGCGCTCTACCTTGATTTGCGAAAATCGCTGCGCTCTTTCGCAAATATAAAATCGGCAATTTATTTGTTTCCGTACAGACTTGCTGATTTATTTGCCTGTGCGTTTTTGTTCGCTTTTCTCTAAATTGCCGATTTTATGTTTGAACCGTTCGGATTTCTTTCTTCGGTTCGGTTTATCGCCGCCGTAGGCTTCTGTGGGGGAAACCCTTCTGAAGAAGGGTTCTCCCCCACACCCCCTTCCTAAGACTTTTGGTTCTTGCTCTCCGAAGTTTTTTCTAAGACTTTTGGTTTTGCTTTTT
>JAILFF010000097.1 GCA_024697705.1 Ruminococcus sp. | reverse complement strand
CACCGACGGCGAAAGCGAGCTTATGAACGTGCTGACAAACTCGTTTATGCACAGCGAACGCCTGCACACGCACATGAGATTCCTTTATTCAAAAGGCTCGATGTACAAGACCGTGAACGGCAATCTGCTGTTTCACGGGTGTATACCTCTCGACGAGAGCGGCGAGCCGCAGAGCGTCGTCATCGACGGGTGCGGGCTTTCGGGAAAAGAGCTGCTCGACAAGCTGAACGAGATCGTAAACAGGGCGTATTTTCTGCCCGACGGCGCCGAAAAGCAGACGGCAGCCGATATGCTCTGGTATCTGTGGTGCGGACCGCGTTCGCCGCTTTACGGCAAGGACAAAATGGCGTTTTTCGAGAGGTATTTCTTAGTGGAGACCGAGCTTCACCGCGAGTGCTATAATGCGTATTATCATTTTTCGGAAAGCGCGGAGGTCTGCGGGCGTATCCTTTCGATGTTCGGGCTCGACCCGAAAAAGGGGCATATCATCAACGGTCATGTGCCGGTAAAGATAAGCCGCGGCGAAAGTCCCGTCAAGGCTGACGGGCGGCTGTTCGTCATCGACGGCGGCATCTCGAAGGCGTATCAGAAAACGACGGGCATCGCGGGGTACACGCTTATCTACGACTCGCACAGCCTTAACTTAGCGGAGCACAAGCCGTTCATTCCCGATGAGAGCGAACACACGCCCGAGATACACCTCGTGGAGCGGCTCGAACAGCGGGCGAATATCTCCGACACGGACAAGGGCTCGGAGCTGCTTTCGCAGATAAACGATCTTAAGGAGCTGCTTGAAGCGTACCGTTCGGGAGCGCTCAAAGAAAAATAACATCAAAAAGCGGAGAGGGCGAAATGCTCTCTCCGTTTTATTTGAAAGCAAACCAAAAGCATTTACACTACGGGATAACAAAACCACATCATCGGTTCCCTGTAACTTAAAAATATTTTTAAACAGACTTGACAAGCTTGATGTTCCGTGCTATAATCTGTTTAAAGAAATTTTTAAACAGGTGAGGCTCATGGGAGAAACCAATATCTTCAAGGTGCTTGCCGACAGTCAGCGACGGGATATCCTCGTCATGCTGCGCGAGGGAAAACTAAGCGCGGGCGAGATCGCCGAAAGACTCGGGATAAGCCCCGCGGCGCTTTCCTATCATCTGCGGCTGCTGAAACAAGCCGACCTTGTTATCGAGTACAAGCAGAAAAACTTTGTGTTCTACGAGATAAATACGTCCGTTCTGGACGAGCTTATCATGTGGGTGCAGCAATTCGGAGGTGACAGAAAATGAAAAAAGCAGTATGGATAACGGCGTTTTTACAGCTTATCGTTACCGGCGTATTTATGCGTTTCATGCCCGATACGGTAGTGACGCATCGCGACATTTTCGGCAGGGCGGACAATTTCGGCTCGAAATATACCTATCTTTTAATGCCGCTGATAACTATTGTTATGGCAGCAGCGATGCTCGGCATCTCGCAGCGGATCATTAAAAAGGCGCGTTACTCCGGGAACGAAAAAAAGACCGCAGAGGCGGTCTCGAACGCTAAGGTGGTGGATATTGCCGCGCTTTGCATAGCGGCGATGCAGCTCGTTTTGCAGTTTATCAGCCTGAAAAACGCAGTTAGTGCGGGCAAGGTTGGCGCCGATAACTTCGATGACAACGGGCTCGGCATCACCTCGCTGATGATCGGTATAATGTTTGTCGTGCTTGGCAATTATCTGCCGAAGACCAAGCCGAACGGTGCCGTCGGGCTGCGTACCTCGCACAGTATGTACAACGACAACACCTGGCGCAAAAGCAATACCTACGGCGGAAAGGCGCTGATGATCGCGGGGCTGCTGACCGTTGTTACGGCGCTGTTCGCAAAGCCGGCTGTCTCAGTCGTCATGATGCTTGTCTACCTCACGGGCGCGGTCATCGCTGCCTGCGTGTACGCCAAAAAGGTCTATGACGAGGAGATCAGCCTTTCCGTATCTGAGCAAACTCGATGATAACGTACGCAAGGCTCGGCAGCGTAAGTACCAGTCCGAAAATAATGATCGCCATGCTGTGGCGGTCGATCACGTAGCTGCGGCGCTTTCCTCGGAAGAGCCGCAGCTTTGTTCTGCCACCGCGGTAGATGAACTCGCGCATGATGTTTTCTGCGGGGAAAATATTCGGCAGACGCTCGCTGCCGCAGAGATAATAGGCGGTCTCGTAGCCGTGCGCGGGCTTCTCGAAGCCGTCAAGCTCGCCTTCGGCGCTTTGGGTCCGCAGCAGCACCACCGACATATAAAGGAAAAAGATCAGCATAAGCCCCAGCGCGGCGATCATCAGTATCATAAGCGCAGCTGCTACGGAGGTAAGACTGACGCCCAAAATAACGCCGAGCACCGCAAGTATAACAAGAACTACAACTGCCTCCATATCAACACTTCCTTCGTTAATACACAAAAAAACCGCCATGCCGTCGTATGAGATAATAAAACCCGCAGAAGCAGGACGGGTAAAACGCCCCAAAAGCATCACGCTCCCTTCGTCCGATCCTGATTTTCACGGCTCACGCGGTGTCAGGCGGGAGGTCTGCATTAGCTTAACGGAGAACGAATCCCTGATTACATAAGTGTTGGATTAAATTGAACCCATACTAACGAACACAGCAGTAATTTTGCAATATTTAATTAATAGCAGGAGCTAAAAGCTCCCGATGTATTATTGCCGAAAACCACGGCAAATATACTAATGATAAGGTCTTATCCGTTCTCTTCGTCCTCATCGCCGTATTTCTCGGCAAGGAATTTCAAGAAAGCCTCTCCGACGCGGTCGTATTCCTCTTCGTCGTCAATGGTGACCATAAGCTCCTCATCGCCCTCGAACTTACTCTTAAGGAGAACAAGCTCGCCGTCCTCGGGAGCGTCCTCGGCATCCTCAATATAAGGTGTGAGTCCAAAGTATTTCTCGCCCTCGTAGCTCAGGATATCGACCAGCTCGAACTCGGTCTCGTTGCCTTCCTCATCTTCGAGAACATAAATATCGGGGGTATAATCATTCATTCCGCTTGACATTTCGTCCATATCATTTTCCTCCTAAAACACATTTCCTATACTTTCCAAATATTCACGCGCTTACATAGATATTATAGCACAGACTTCTATAAAAGTCAAGTAGTAAATGTACACAAAATAAGTCACAATATTTTTCCGTTTATTTTGAGAAAAACTATTGACAATCACTTTGATGTGTGCTATAATAACATCAGAGAAAAGAAAACAGCACAGAGCTAAAGGAAAAGCTCAGAGAGCATGAAGGCTCGATGAAGCGGCTCCCGAAGCATAAAAGGTGCAGTTCTTTTTTCGGAAACGTCACCCCGGAGCACGGCGGAGGTTCATCACCCGGTCAATACGATGCAAAGTTTGACCAATGACGGGCGGTGCCGCTGAATGTTCCAAATCCGGAAGGAAGGGAGCGAGTCCAATGGATGTTTCTGAAATTCAGCAGAGTTCTCCGATTCTCGCCGTCAGCCGTTAGTTAAGAGAGATTCCCGAATGTGGGACACAGGCGTTCGCCCCGCATCTTGTTCCAGGGATCTGAATAGTAGGATGAAATAAACGGCGGGCTTGAGTGTTGGTTATGACGATTATAACATAATGTCCTTGCTGACTTTACTCTGCTCGAAAAGTTCTCTTCTCTAAAATTGAATAGCCGCAGTATACGGCAAATGGTTTCTTTAAGCTCCGCACGGTGCGGACAAATATTACATACAAAGGGTTGATTCCTATGATTTTAAGAGGTTTTAAACCGAATATTATCTGAATAAGGAGTGTTTCCCATGTGCTGATCTCATTTGATACCCGTAATTTTCTATAAAGGGTGTGTCGCCTATGAAAGTGCTCACAAGATTTACGGATATTTAATAAGTCAGGAGTGTTTCCCATGTACTAATCGATAATTTCCCCGACACCTTAAAAACTTCGTAAAAGGGGCGTGACGCTTATGAGAGCTACCCGGAGATTTACGAATAAATAGATGTTTGGAGTGATTCCCATGTACAACTTGGTTTTCAGGTCGGATTAGTTTTCTGACCGCCGGATAAGTCCCGGCATCGATTTTCCCTTAGAATTCACATAGTCCGAGTATTTCGCATCGGTCGGTAGGTTTGCCGCTTAATGTCACGGCAAGGGGTTTCCGGGGGCGAAGCAATAGGAGGACTTTATAATATTACGATCGGAGTTGGTGTATTATGAAAGTAATCAACACCTCGATGAGAAGGAATATTTAAGCGTAAGGAGTGAGTCCAAAGGTTTATTTAGCTTGACATTTACGACACTATTCAGAGCGTAAAGCTTTGAACTTCCCGCTGTTCGGAACAACGGGGCGCATGGAAGGGGTTTCCGCTTAATGTCACGGGAAACTTACAAGCGCGGGTCGG
Source organism: Ruminococcus sp. (assembly GCA_024697705.1). Lineage (GTDB taxonomy): Bacteria > Bacillota > Clostridia > Oscillospirales > Ruminococcaceae > YE71. The sequence goes on along the minus strand of JAILFF010000097.1, from coordinate 10,815 downwards.
TTGTTCCAGATGAACAGACCACATTCTACACACAGGAGTGATGTGTTATGATTCAGCTCACATCGAAGAGGTTTGAATTTTAGCGCGAAAGGGTGAGTCCAAAGAACTATTTAGCTTGACATTTACGACACTATTCAGAGCGTAAGGCTTTGAACTTCCCGCTGTTCGGAGCGACGGGGCGCATTGCAAAGGGGTTTCCGCATAATGTCACGGAGGACTTTGAGGCGCGGGTCGATCGTTCCTGAGGAACAGACAACATTCTGCAACACAGGAGTGATGTGTTATGATTCAGCTCACATCGAAGAGGTTTGAATTTTAGCGCGAAAGGGTGAGTCCAAAGAACTATTTAGTTTGACATTTACGACTATTACTTCAAGCATAGCTTGATTCACCGGCATTTCGGCTCACAGTACGGTCGGTCGGGTGAACCTTCGATAATGTCACGGAGGGGAGCTTGGCAGGGCGTGAGAGTTCGGGATGATCCAACAGTCTGAACAAGAGAGGTGATGTGCTATGAAAATGCTCACATCGAAGAGGTTAGATATTTAGCATTAAGGGGTGAGTCCGAAGTACTATTCAGTTTGACATTTACGCTTCGTACCGTGAAGGTACAATATATCTGAAAGGATAGAGTCCAATGAGATAGATACTTTTCACAAATTATATGAAAGGTGTAAATTCCAATGGCTTAATAAATTCTCGGTCCGCAGGCGAGTTGTCCTGCGGACTTTTTGCCCCTACGCGGGGTGGCGTGTTCGCGTGGCGCGTGCCTTTGGCACGCTTACATTGTGCTTGTCGTTCATTTGGAACCCGCGCATACGGTTAATGAGATTTTTTGAGTATACTCATAAGAAAAAGCCCCTAACGGCAAAGACCGGCAGGAGCTTTTATTATTTCTCTTTTGATATGACTGCGCGGGGACAACAAGAATGTTTATCACAACGTAAGCGTGCCAAGGGCACGCGCCACGCGAACACGCCGCCCCGCGTAGGGGCTTATTGCAAATCTCCGCGGCTGAACTCCGAAAGCTCCAAGCCCTCGTTGCGCTCCAGCGCCCAGCGGATATTCCATTCGCTCGTGAACAGCAGCAGCGGACGGTCGCGCATATCCGTAACCACCTTCGTGTCGGAGCTTATCTTCAAATCCTTCACTTCAACGGGCGATTTGTCTATCCACCTGATGTGCGAATAGCTCAAGCCCTCTTTGAGCATATCCACGCCGTACTCGTTCTTCATGCGGTACTCAAACACGTCGAATTGCAGCACGCCCACAACGCCGACGATTATCTCTTCCATGCCGAGCAGCGGCTCGCGGAAGATCTGAATTGCGCCTTCCTGCGCGATCTGCGTGATGCCCTTGACGAACTGCTTGCGCTTCATCGTGTCTTTCGAGCGGTAACGCATGAAATGCTCGGGCGCAAAGGTGGGGATTCCCTCGAACATGAATTTCTTGTTCGGAGCGCAAACCGTGTCGCCTATCGAGAAAATGCCCGGGTCAAATACGCCGATGATATCGCCTGCGTAGGCTTCGTCGATGATCTCGCGCTCCTGCGCCATGATCTGCTGCGGCTGCGAAAGACGCATTTTCTTTCCGCCCTGAACGTGCAGCACGTCCATTTCCTTATCGAATTTGCCCGAGCAAACGCGCAGGAACGTGATTCGGTCGCGGTGCGCCTTGTTCATGTTCGCCTGGATCTTGAACACAAAAGCCGAGAAATCGGGCGAGAACGGGTCTATAACGCCCTCTGTCGAGGTGCGCGGCATTGGCGGCGGGGTCATTTCCAGGAACTTTTCAAGGAACGGTTCAACGCCGAAATTCGTCAGCGCCGAGCCGAAGAATACGGGACTGAGCCGTCCGCTGTGTACCGCTTCGAGATCAAGCTCGTCCGAAGCGCCGTCGAGCAGCTCGATGTCATCTTTGAGCGCTTCATAATTGGTGTCGCCCAGAATGTCGGCAAGCGCGGGGTCGGAGAGGTCGGCTTCTGTCGCCGATACCTTGTGACTGCCGCCCGTCGGGTCGAAGTAGATAACGTGGCGGCTGCGGCGGTCATAAACGCCCTTAAACTCCTTGCCCGAGCCGATAGGCCAGTTGATCGGGCAGGTGGGCATACCGAGCTCGTTTTCGATCTCGTCGATGAGGTCGAAGGGACTGCGTGCCTCGCGGTCGAGCTTGTTGATAAAAGTAAATATCGGGATATGACGCATCGCGCAGACCTTGAACAACTTGCGGGTCTGATTCTCCACGCCCTTTGAAGCGTCGATGACCATGACAGCCGAGTCCGCCGCCATCAGCGTGCGGTACGTGTCCTCCGAGAAGTCCTGATGTCCCGGCGTGTCGAGAATGTTGATAACGTGCCCCTCGTAGCTGAACTGCATGACCGAAGATGTTACCGAGATTCCACGCTGTTTTTCTATCTCCATCCAGTCGGAAACGGCGTGACGGGCGTTCTTTTTGCCCTTTACCGCGCCCGCCTGCGCGATAGCCCCGCCGTACAGCAGGAATTTTTCGGTAAGCGTGGTCTTACCTGCGTCGGGGTGCGAGATTATGGCGAAGGTACGCCGTCTTTTTATTTCGTCAACTAAATTTGTATTTGCCAATTAAATTCCTCCGCTCCAAATAAGTGAACAGTGAATAGTGATTGCACCAACTTCGTTGGTGCCGTGAATAGTTAATGAGCGCCTTCGGCGCGATTATGCGGACGCTTCGCTCCGCTTTTTATCGGTTCTGCTGACGAGCGAAGCGAGTCAATGCGCGGCACGTTCGCCGCGCAACATCGCCGCAGGCGATACCATAACTATTCACTATTCACTATTAACTGTTAACTTATATTTATTATTTGAAAAAGGCGTTTACGGCAAGATAGCATTGGTAGGTGTCGAGCTTCGACGTTACCTCGAACGGCGCGTGCATCGAAAGCACAGGCACGCCCATGTCGATAACGTCCATGTCGAGGTCGGCGATGTAGCAGGCTACCGTTCCGCCGCCGCCCGCATCGACCTTGCCAAGCTCGCCCGTCTGCCAGATAACGCCCGCCTTGTCCATCATGCGGCGAACAAGACCTACCGTCTCGGCGGAGGCGTCGGACGTGCCGCTCTTGCCGCGTGCGCCCGTGTACTTCGTGAATACCACGCCGTAGCCCAGCTTCGAGGCATTGCGGCTCTCGGTAACGTCGGAGAAGGTCGGGTCTTCGGCGGCGTTCACATCGGCGGAAAGGCAAACCGAATGACTGATAACCGTGTGACCCTTGACGCCCTGCGTTTCGGCAAGGTCGTCGATGAAATACGGCAGATACGAGCTGTTTAACCCTGTGTTGCCCTCGCTGCCGATCTCCTCCTTGTCGGTGAGAACGGTCATGGCGGTGTACTCGGGGTCTTTGCAGGCAAGAATTCCCATCAGCGACGGATAAGCGCAAACGCGGTCGTCCTGACCGTAAGCGCCGACCATGCTTCTGTCAAAGCCCAAGTCACGCGCCTTGAACGCAGGGACTATCTCCAGCTCTGCCGAAACGAAATCGCGCTCGGTCATTCCGTACTTCTCGTTCAAAATGCGCAGAATGTTGAGCTTGACCTTCTTCGACACCTTGTCGTCGCGGAAGGGTCTCGAACCGACAAGCAGATTAAGCTCCTCGCCCGTGATGCCCTTCGCAAGAGAGCGCTGCATCTGCTCGCCCGCAAGGTGGATAAGCAGGTCGGTCACGCAGAAAACGGGGTCGCCGTCGTCCTCGCCGATGCAGACCTTCACGCTCTCACCGTCAGCCTTGACGACAACGCCGTGCAGCGCCATCGGGATGGTCGTCCACTGGTACTTCTTGATGCCGCCGTAATAATGCGTCTTGAAGAGCGCCATGTCCTTGTCCTCGTAGAGCGGGTGCTGCTTCAGGTCAAGGCGGGGCGAGTCGATATGCGCCGCCGCGAGCCTGATGCCCTCCGCCAGCGGCTTTTTACCCATAACAGTCAGTATGATCGACTTGCCGCGGTTGTTGAAATAGAATCTGTCGCCCGCGGCATACTTCTTGCCGGGAACGTATTCCTCAAAGCCTGCTTCTTTGGCAAGCCTTACCGCTTCTGCGGTCGCCTCGCGCTCGGTCTTGGCGGCGTCGAGGAAGCGCTTGTAGCCCTCGCAGAACTCGTCAGCCTTTGCTATCTCCTCGTCGGTCATGATGAGGGCGGCGTTCTTCGGCTTCTCGCAAAGCTGCTCTTCAAGCAGTTCGCCCGCGGTCTTTTCCTTTTTTTCGCTCATTTTAATTTCCTCCTTTAAGCTCGGGGAGCTCCTTGTATTTCCTGTATGATCTTACCACTTTATAAATATAATCCTTCGTCAGGTCGGAAGGCATAGTGTCGATCCCCTCGTCGATGTTGAAATGATTCGGGTCTATCGTTCCGTCGTCTATCCACTTCTGCACGGCGTTCATTCCCTGATGATACGCCGCCGAAGCAAGCTCGTAGCTGCCAAAATCCTCGTAGAGATACGAGAGCATATATGTTCCGTAGCGAATGTTATATTCAGCCTTGTACATATCGTCGAAGGTGAGCCCGTCGTCGCCGCCGAGCTTGAACTGTATCCAGTCGAAGGCGTCGGGCATTATCTGCATGAGCCCCCGCGCTCCGACGTTCGACTCCGCGTCCTCGACAAACGACGATTCGGTGCGTATCACCGCGAAGATGTAGCACGGGTCGATGTCGAATTCCTCGGAGTATTTCATCACGTATTCTTTATAGTAGGTCGGGTAGGTGAAGTATGTCTTTGTAGGCTGGTCGCTACCGTGCGGCAGCTCGGGAGGCTCGCGGAAAATGATAAGCAGCCCGATGCCGATAATGAGCATCACGACCACGAATACTATCAGCCCGACAGGATTTTCTTTTTTTGGTTTACTGTTTGTCATTTCTTTTGTCCTTTTCTTTCTAAACGTTTTCTGTAACTATCTTGTCCATCACGTCAGCCGCAGCCCTTTCGAGCGCCGCCTCGCCGCCTATATTTTCTATGATATAATCGGAACGCCCGCGGAAGAATTCATCGTCATGCTGCGCTGATATTCGGGCTTTCGCCTGCTGCTCGGTGATGCCGTCGCGGGCGATTATCCGCTCCATACGAAGTCTCTCGGGCGCAATACAGCTGACTATCACATCGCACATACGGTCTATGCCCGATTCAAAAAGCATTGGCGCATCAAGAAGGATCATGCCCTCGCCGCGGCGGGCAAAATCCCGTGCGTGACCGTCTATTATACCGTTTATCAGCCGCGTGATGTGCGGGAATATCGCCGCGTCATACCGCGCAAGAAGCCTGCTGTCCGCGAAAAGCAGTCCCGCCGCCTTCCTGCGGTCAAAGCGCCCGTCGGTGAAAAAATCGGGGAACCGCCGCAGTATGTCGGCATAGGTCTCCGCATCCTCATCGACGATGTTCCTTGTCACCCTGTCGCAGTCGATATGCGGCAGAAATTCGCTGCCGTAGACTTCGGTCATTATCTTGGCAACGGTGGTCTTTCCCGCGCCCGTCTGACCCGTCAGCCCGATGATAAAGGGCTTTGAAGCGCTCACAGCTTCACCACCCTGAACGCCGCAGCGCGTATCAGCCGATTGTAGACCGCAAGACCTACGCCGTCGGTAGTGGGGCAGCGGGCGAATACTTCCGCAGCGCCCATCGAATCCGCCTCACGCAGCGCCGCGAACAGCCGATGCGCCTGCTCCTCGGCGGTGTCACCGATGACGATGCACGGCAGACCTTTGATATCGGTATCGCGGAAAACAAGGCAGACAGTCCCCTGCCCCGCGTGAGCTTTCACATACTCGGCGAACAGCTCTGCCGTGCCGTCAACGAGCGTGACCTTCGCTTTCGGGGCGTAGTGCTTGTACTTCATGCCCGGAGAAGCGACTTTAGCGCCGTTTTCCACCGCGTTAAGCACGCCCTTGTCGATAAGCACATGGGGCGTGACCTCCGAAAGCATCTGCGCCGTTATCCGCCCCGGACGGAGAATTTTTATAGCGCTTTTTCCGCTGCCGCCGTCCTCCTCAAAACAGATGACCGTCGATTCAACGCCCGCGTCGCACTCGCCGCCGTCAATTATCGCGGGTATCCTGCCGTTCATGTCCTTAAGAACGTGCGCCGCGCAGGTGGGTGATGGCGAGCCCGAAAGATTCGCCGAAGGAGCCGCAAGCGGCACGCCCGCCGCGTCGATAAGCGCCCGCGCCACGGGGTGAGAGGGCATCCTAACGCCGACGGTATCGAGCCCGCCCGACGTGATAAACGGCACGTTCGGCGTTTTCGGCAGAACCATCGTCAGCGGACCGGGCCAGAATCTCTTGGCGCAGGTGACGGCAAGCTGCGGCAGCTCGGCGGCTATGCCCGTTATCATGGTCAGGTCGCTGATATGGACTATCAGCGGATTGTCGGCGGGGCGCTCCTTCGCCGCGAATATCTTGGCGACAGCTTCTTCGTTGAAAGCGTCGGCGGCAAGCCCGTAGACCGTTTCCGTCGGCATTCCGACCACTTCGCCCGCATTGATAAAAGCCGCCGCCTTTTTCACCGACAGCTCCGAGCCGTCAAGCATTACAGTCTGATATTTAGCCATTGATTACCACGACTCTCCCGTCTGTTATAGTATAAATGAATTGTACTTTTCCTGTGTAGGGCGGGGGCTTGCTCCCGCCCGTGAATTGCCCGTACCTCGCTGATTATTCCCTGCTTTGCGCTTTGGTTTGGTTATTTGTTGTTGTCCTGCTCGGCAAGCTGCGCCGCACGGTCGGCGACGGCAAGCGCGTCGATAACCTCGTCGAGCTGACCGTTCATGAAGCTGTCAAGCTTATATATCGTAAAGTTTATGCGGTGCTCGGAAACGCGGTTCTCGGGGAAATTGTAGGTGCGTATCCGCTCCGAGCGGTCGCCCGTGCCGACCATCGAACGCCGCTTTGAGGCGATCTCCTCGTCGTGCGCCGACTGCTTCATTGCGAGCAGACGCGAACGCAGCTCGCGCATCGCCTTGTCCTTGTTCTTGTACTGCGAACGTTCATCCTGACACTCGACGACCAGCCCCGTCGGCAAATGCGTTATCCTGACAGCCGATTCGGTCTTGTTGATATGCTGACCGCCCGCGCCCGACGCACGGAACACGTCTATCTTAAGCTCGGTGGCTTCGTTCAGTTCAAGCTCGACGTCCTCCGCTTCGGGAAGAACGGCGACCGTCACGGTCGAGGTATGCCGCCTGCCCTGAGACTCGGTCTCGGGGATCCGCTGCACGCGGTGAACGCCGCTTTCGTACTTCATGCGCGAATAAGCGCCCTCGCCCTCGATGGAGAAAACGACCTCCTTGCAGCCGCCGAGCTCCGTTTCATTGATGCGGATAAGCTCGGTCATCCAGCCCTTCGACGCGGCGTAAAGCGTATACATCCGGTAGAGCGAGTGCGCGAAAAGCGCCGATTCATCGCCGCCAGCACCGCCGCGTATCTCGACGATGACGTTCTTTTCGTCGTTCGGGTCTTTCGGCAGGAGCATTATTTTAAGCTCCTCCGAGAGAGATTCGCAAGCCGCCGCCGAGCTGACGAGCTGTTCCGAGACCATTTGTTTCATTTCCTCGTCGAGACCGCCCTCGTCCATAAGCTCGCGGGCTTCGGCGTTTTCGGCTTCGGCGCGGGAAAGCGCCTTAATTTTATCCGCGATCGGCTGTAAGCGGGAATACTCTTTCATGAGCGCGGTATATTTTTCCGTATCGTTTACCGTTTCGGTATGAGTAAGCAGTTCGGACACTTCCTCAAAGCGGTCGGCAATAGTCAAAAGCTTATCGTCCATCGGCTCATTCCTTATTTTCTTCGGGTCTGATGATATTCTTAACGTTTTTCTCCGCCTTGCTGCGGGGGATCATAAATTCCCTGCCGCAGCCGACGCAGCGCAGGCGGAAGTCCATTCCGGAGCGCAGCACGTTCATTTCGTTAGAGCCGCAGGGGTGTTTCTTTTTCATAACAAGCGTATCACCTTTTTGAATATCCATAACGGCTCCCTTCAAAAAAAGATAAAAAGATAAGAGATAAAAGATATAAGATATTTAGCGCAAGTGAGGGCATAATGCCGGGTCCAGCGCCGGCTCGCGCCGGCGAGGGGTCTTGGGGACGAGGAGCCCCCGAGCGGGGTATGGGGCAGAAACCCATTTGCGCGAAGCGCAACAAAGAAAGCCGCCCCTCTAAGCAAAGCCCGGTTATAACTGCAATCTGATCGGTCAAAAATAAAATCGGCAATTTAAAGAAAAGCCTACAAAAACTCACAATCGAAAAGCTCTGCAAAACATGACGGAAACAAGTAAATTGCCGATTTTATTGCACGAAAGAGCGAAGCGATTTTCGCGCAACAACGGCAGGCAGTATCGTCACGGCGTGTAAGCGGGAGGGAGCCCCCACCCTACAACGTGCAGAGCAATCAGCAATTTCACAGCCGCGATCTTTCAAGCACCATATTTACCCTGCCCCACTTCTCGTCCTTGTAGGCAAAGGCATTTTCCGTAGCGGAACGCACCGTAAAGCCCGCAGATCCGTAACACCTCCGCGCCGGTTCGTTGACATCGAAAACGTTCAGCTGAACCCGCTCCGCTTTGAGCATCTCAAAGCAGTATTTCGCCGCCAGCCGAACCATTTCGCGCCCGACGCCTTTTCCGCGCTGCCGAGGGTCAACAGCGACGAACGCCAGCATTGATTCATTCGTTTCATAATTCACCGAACAGCAAATCATGCCGACAGGCTTGCCGCCGTCGTCAACGGCAATGAACGGGCAGTCGCCGTGCAGGTCGAACATTTTCGCCAAAGCCGCGTGATAATCCTCCCTTTCAAGCGGAAAAACCATATGCCCCGCGCACCACATGGCATGAGTTCTTTCGTCGGTTATCCAATTTTTGATGATCTCAAAATCATGGGACGGCACATAAGCCCGAAGTCTCACGACGTTCAGCTCCTTTTTTGATAGCTTACGGGTAATATATTAACATCTTATTATACCACAAAAACGCCCGCAGTGCAAGCTGTCGTCAATAAAAATTTACTTAAGAGGCACAAAAACGTTTACAATTCGTGCCGATTTTGTATAAATTATTAAAATTTTCATAACTGCTTGACGATTTACGAGAAAAGTGGTATAATAATAGTGTATTTTTTGGTATAAGAATATTTCTCATGCCGTCAGATCTTACTGTATTGCAGGAGTAAAGTAATAAATCAGCAAAGGAATGATACCCATGAAAAAACCGTTCATCAATAAGGCACAGGCGGAAGAGATCATAAAGACCTACCCCACGCCGTTCCATATCTACGACGAAAAGGGCATACGCGAGAACGCCCGCAATCTGTATAAGGCTTTCTCGTGGAACAAGGGTTTCCGCGAGTATTTCGCAGTGAAGGCTACGCCCAATCCCTATATCCTGAAGCTCCTCAAAGAAGAGGGCTGCGGCGTTGACTGCTCCTCCCTCACCGAGCTTATGATGAGCGAGGCTTGCGGCTTCACGGGCAGCGACATCATGTTCTCCTCGAACGTTACCCCCGCCGAGGACTACAAGCTTGCAAGAGAGCTCGGCGCTTTCATCAACCTCGACGACTTTACGCATATTGAATTTCTCGATAAGCTCTGCGGTATTCCCGAGACTATCTTCTGCCGCTACAATCCCGGCGGAGAGTTCCAGATCGAAACGCAGATCATGGACACTCCCGGCGACGCCAAGTACGGCTTCACCCACGAGCAGATAATCGAGGGCTTCCGTATCCTCAAAGAAAAGGGCGCAAAGAAGTTCGGAATCCACGCTTTCCTCGCCTCGAACACCGTTTCCAACGCCTACTATCCCAAGCTGGCGCGTATCCTCTTCGAGCTTGCCGTTGAGATAAAGGAAAAGACGGGCGCCGAGATCAAGTACATAAACCTCTCGGGCGGCGTAGGTATCCCCTATCGCCCCGATCAGGAAGGCAACGACATCTTTGCTATCGGCGAGGGCGTTCACAAGGCTTTCGACGAGATACTCGTTCCCGCAGGCATGGGCGACGTTTCGATCTTCACCGAGCTCGGCAGATATATGCTCGCTCCCTTCGGTCATCTCGTGACGACCTGCATTCACCACAAGCACATCTACAAGGAGTACGTCGGCGTTGACGCTACCGCCTGCGACCTTATGCGCCCCGCTATGTACGGCGCTTATCACCACATCACGGTGCTCGGCAAGGAGGACGCTCCCTGCGACCACAAGTACGACGTAACGGGTTCGCTCTGCGAGAATAACGACAAGTTCGCCATCGACCGTATGCTCCCCGAGATAGATAACGGTGATATCCTCGTTATCCACGACACGGGCGCTCACGGCTGGGCTATGGGCTACAACTACAACGGACGTATGCGCCATGCCGAGCTGCTTCTCAAAAGTGACGGCACCGTTCAGATGATACGCCGCGCCGAGACGCCCTCCGACTATTTCCGCACTCTCGATTTCAGCGGTATTCTCGACAAGTACATCAAGAAATAATTGTCCGAACCTGCATCGCTAATAATTCCGCGCACACTTCTTCGGAAGTGTGCGCTTTTTTTGCTTCTCATAAATATGAAATTTTAGTGAAATGCTTTATTTTCGCCGCCGTTTATGATATAATAATATCAGGCGAAAGCCCAAAAAAGAAAAAAGGAGAGACAAAAAAATGAAAGACTTAACGAAGAAATTTTCCCCGGGTGCGCTGATATGCTGCGCGGCAGGCGTGCTGCTGCTGATCAAACCGCATATAATCACGGACGTACTTAACAGCATTATCGGCATCGTGCTTATCGCGCTGGGTGTGCTGTGGGCGGCGGGTACTCTGCTGAACA